>NZ_JBHVXZ010000014.1:0-122047 GCF_042881395.1 Amycolatopsis sp. NPDC058278
ACCACGAAGGGCCCCTCGCGCTCGAGGGGCCCTTCGCCGTTTTCAGCAGCCGAGGAAGTGGCAGCGGACCACTCGAGGCGTCTCCAGGACCGAGCCCGCCTTGACGTCCCAGGCGAGCCGGACGTACTGGGCGTGCGTCCAGGCCAGCGGGGTCGCCGACGTCGTGGGCGTGCCGGCCGGGAAGCCGGTCTGCCCGGACGGCGGGTTCTCGTCCCACACCTGCTCCGGCATGGTCTCCGCCGAGCTGCTCACCCGGCCGAGGTCACGCAGCCGCCGCGCGGCCGACGACGGGTCGCCGAGCGCCAGTTCGTACTCGCCGCGTTCGCCGGCGAGCAGCGGCCAGAGCCGGCCGAACGTCGTGCGGCTCTCCGCCGGGAAGGTGTAGTCCCACGGCGAGCCGTCGGCCTGCTCGCCGTAGCCGTCCTTCGTGTAGCGGTGCCAGAACTGGCCGGTCGGTGTGGTGAAGGCGATGTCCCTGTCGGTCACCCGGATGCTGTTGCGGATCACCGGGTCGTCCGCGCGGTAGACGCCGAGCCGGACCAGGTCGAGGAAGCCCGCGTCGGTGACCGCGCGCTGGTCCATCGTCACGCTCGAGTTGCCGAGGTTGTACGTCGTTCCGGCGTTCGCGTTCGCGTCCTTCGTGAGCCGGACGAAGTACGGGTCCTTCGACAGCGGCCCGTTCGTGGTGATCGTCTGCTTGGGCAGGTCGGCCTTCATCTTGTCGGCCGCGGCGAGGTAGCGCGCGGCGTCGGAGGCCGCACCGTTGTGCGAAGCGATGTCCGCGGCGCAGACGAGCCCGGCGATCACCGAGGCGATGGTCGACGGGGACCAGCCGTCCTGCTCCTCCCACCGCTCCTGCTGGGTGTACGGCGACGCCTGCCCGTCCGGGCCCCGGTAGCCGAGGATGAAATCGGCGGCCTTGCGGACGCCGGGCCACAGGTCGTTGCGACCCAGCTGCTGGGCCAGCACGATCGGGAACGCGGTCTCGTCGAGCTGGATCGACGTCCAGTACGGGACGCCGTCCACGCGGCTGTTCTGCGGCATGTGCCCGTCGGCCTGCTGCTGCGTGCCGAACATGTAGGACACCGCGCGGTTGGCGGCGGCCGTGTCGCCGCCCGCGGCCAGCCCGGTCGCGATCTGGTAGAGGTCACGCGGCCAGACCAGGTGGTAGGTGCCCGACGGCGACCACTCCGGGTCGTTGTTCCCGAACCGCCACGGCATGCTCGGCGACGCGATGAAGGCACCGGGGTGGTGCTTGTCCTCGCTGGCGGCGAGCGTCAGCATCGACGCCTGGTAGAGGTCGCGCTCGGCACCGGTCTTCAGCGACGACGGCGGCTTGGCGACCCCGCGCAGGTACTGCTGCCAGCCGCGGTCGTAGGCGCGCGCGATGTCGCGGAAGCCGCGCCGCTGCGACGCCTGCGCGCTCTTGAGCGCGTCGCCGGCCTTCGCACCCATGCCGAGGGCGACGGTGACGTGCCGGTCGCGGACGCCGTCGGCGCTCGTCCGGCCCGTCAGCACGACGTTGCCCTTGGCCGCGGTGTCGTATTGGCCGAGCTTGAACGTCTTGGCGAGCTGGGTGTTCCCGTCGGACGCGCCCGCGTAGCCGACGCTGGTCGCGGTGAACGCGGGCTTCGCGGTGAGCGCGGCGGCGTTCGAGGCGTCCTGCGCGGTGACGGCGTCACGTGCGCGGGCGGCCGAGTCGTCGGAGCCGTCGTTGGTGAGGTCCGGGTCGGCGACCGCGTAGAGCTGGTAGGGCCGCCCGGTGAGCGACTGGAAGTCGACGTCCACCAGCACGGTCGTGGCGCCCGGGTCGGTGACGTAGGTCTTGCGGAGGCGCCAGCGGTGCTGGTCGTCGGTGACGGTCTGCTCGTAAGCCAGACTGTCGTCGTCGGTCCGCCGGACCTGCTGCGACTTCGCCGAGTAATCGGTGACGGCGAAGCTGCGGCCGTCCGTGACGACGAAGTCCATCGAGCGGATGCTGGGCGTGGACAGGTCCGGGTAGTAGACCTCGGACAGCTGCCCGCCCTGGAGGGTGAACCAGACGTTGCTGGACCGGTCGTGCGCGGTCCCGAAACCGGTTTTGTTCGCCGGTAGCCAGCTGGGATGGGCCCCGGGCGCACCGGGAGCCTCCCCTTGCGCCGCCGCGGTCGCCGGGATCAGACCGGTGACCAGCAGCCCGGCGACGGCGCCGAAGATGAGTTTGCGCATATCAACCCCACAGAAGATCGCTTCTGCACCGTTACAGAGCGACTTGGGAGTCTGCCGCCGATCCTTCACCGGCGCATGGTCCGATCCGGTGAACCACTGACCGTCACTGGTCCGCCGGCCCGGTTCACCAGCAGCGAACGGACTTCCCGCCGAACCGGGCGCAAACTTGTAGTACCTGCAACGCTGTAATCGAGGTGCGCATGGACGACGCGATGGACGCTTATTCGCGCGCGGTCAGCACGGTCGCCGAGACCGTCACCCCGCACGTCGCCGGGGTGCAGCTCGCGCGGGGCAGCGGCTCGGCCGTCGTCTTCGCCGACGACGGCCACCTGCTCACCAACGCCCACGTCGTCAGCGACCACCGGCGGGGAGCCGTCACCTTCGCCGACGGCAGCGAAGTGCCCTTCGACGTCGTCGGCGCCGATCCGCTGTCCGACCTCGCCGTGCTGCGGGCGCGGGGCGAGACACCGGCGGCCGCCGTGCTCGGCGACGCCGACCGGCTCGTCGTCGGGCAGCTCGTCGTCGCGGTCGGGAATCCGCTCGGGTTCTCCGGGACCGTCACCGCCGGGGTCGTCAGCGCGCTCGGGCGGGCGCTGCCGGTCCGGCAGGGGCGCACCACCCGCGTGATCGAGGACGTCATCCAGACCGACGCCGCCCTCAACCCCGGCAACTCCGGCGGCGCGCTCGCCGACTCCGCCGGCCGGGTCGTCGGCATCAACACCGCCGTCGCCGGGGTCGGGCTCGGGCTCGCCGTGCCGATCAACCCGACGACGCGGCGGATCATCGACACGCTCGTCGTCGAGGGCCGGGTGCGGCGCGCGTACCTCGGCGTCGTCGGCGTGCCCGCGCCACTGCCGGACGACATCGCCGAGCGCACCGGGCAGCGCGCCGGGCTGCGGGTGCGCGAAGTCGTGTCCGGCGGCCCGGCCGAGCGGGCGGGCCTGCGCTCCGGCGACCTCGTGCTGACCGTCGGACGCACCCGCGTCTCGGACGCCCAAGGCATCCAGCGGCAGCTGTTCGCGGAAGTGATCGGCACCGCACTGCCGATCACCGTGCTGCGCAACGGCGCCATGGTCGACGTCTACGCCACCCCGGCCGAACTGGTCGGGTGAGGTGACCTGACTTGAGTATCGCGCTCCGGCGTGGCATGGTCGGGGGCACAACAGCAACGCGGGAGCTCGCGCCATGGCGGGCTGAGAGGGTGACTTGCGTTTTCGCAGGCGTCACCGACCGCATGAACCTGACCGGGTAATGCCGGCGTAGGGAGTGAAAGTCGTTGACGACGCTAGAGAACAATGCTGCCGTAAAGGTGACCACCGGGCCGATCACGGGCTCGCACAAGGCCTACCAGCAGACCGAATCCGGGCTCCGCGTCCCCGTCCGGCGGATCGATCTCTCCAATGGTGAGCAGTTCGACGTTTACGACACTTCAGGCCCGTACACCGATCCGGACGTCGAGATCGACGTCCACAAAGGACTGCACCGGCTGCGCGCCGGGTGGGCCGACGGGCGTGAGCACAACACCCAGCTCGGCTGGGCCAAACAGGGCGTCATCACCCGCGAGATGGAGTACATCGCCGCGCGCGAACGGGTTTCGCCCGAATTCGTGCGCGACGAGGTCGCTCGCGGCCGCGCGGTGATCCCGGCCAACCGCAAGCACCCCGAGACCGAGCCGATGATCATCGGCAAGAACTTCCTGGTGAAGATCAACGCCAACATGGGCAACTCGGCCGTGTGGTCCTCGGTCGAGGAAGAGGTCGACAAGATGGTGTGGGCCACCCGCTGGGGCGCCGACACGATCATGGACCTGTCCACCGGCAAGCGGATCCACGAGACGCGGGAGTGGATCATCCGCAATTCGCCGGTCCCCGTCGGCACCGTGCCGATCTACCAGGCCCTCGAAAAGGTCGACGGGGAACCGGAAAAGCTGTCGTGGGAGGTGTACCGCGACACCATCATCGAGCAGTGCGAGCAGGGTGTCGACTACGTCACCGTGCACGCCGGCGTGCTGCTGCGCTACATCCCGCTGACCGCGCGGCGCGTCACCGGGATCGTCAGCCGCGGCGGGTCGATCATGGCCGCCTGGTGCCTCGCGCACCACCAAGAGTCCTTTTTGTACACGCACTTCGAGGAACTCTGCGAGATCCTCCGGCAGTACGACGTCACGTTCTCCCTGGGCGACGGCCTGCGTCCGGGCTCGATCGCCGACGCCAACGACCGCGCCCAGTTCGCCGAGCTGGAAACCCTCGGCGAGCTGACGCACATCGCGCGTTCGCACGACGTCCAGGTGATGATCGAAGGCCCCGGTCACGTGCCGATGCACAAGATCAAGGAGAACGTGGAGCTCGAGGAAAAGCTGTGCGGTGAAGCGCCGTTCTACACCCTCGGCCCGCTCGCGACGGACATCGCCCCGGCGTACGACCACATCACGTCGGCCATCGGCGCGGCGCAGATCGGCTGGTACGGCACGGCGATGCTGTGTTACGTGACGCCGAAGGAGCACCTGGGCCTGCCCAACCGCGACGACGTCAAAACGGGCGTGATCACGTACAAGATCGCCGCGCACGCCGCGGACCTGGCCAAGGGGCACAAGTACGCGCAGGAGTGGGACGACGAGCTGTCGAAGGCGCGCTTCGAGTTCCGCTGGAACGACCAGTTCAACCTGTCGCTGGACCCGGACACCGCACGCTCGTTCCACGACGAAACGCTGCCCGCCGAGCCGGCCAAGACCGCGCACTTCTGCTCGATGTGCGGCCCGAAGTTCTGCTCGATGCGGATCACGCAGGACGTCCGCAAGTACGCCGAAGAGCACGGGCTGTCCACTGTGGAGGCCATCGAGGCCGGCATGGCTTCGAAGTCGGCGGAGTTCACCGAGTCCGGCGGCCAGGTGTACCTGCCGGTGGTGCAGCCGTGACACCGAGGACCGCCCTCACCATCGCCGGATCGGACTCCGGCGGTGGTGCGGGCATCCAGGCCGACCTGCGGACCTTCTTCGCGCACGGGGTACACGGGCTCGTCGCGCTGACGGCGGTCACCGTGCAGAACTCGCTGGGCGTGCAGGGTTTCACGGAGATCCCGGCCGACGTCGTCACCGCGCAGATCAAGGCGGTGGCGTCGGACATGGGTGTCGACGCCGCGAAGACGGGCATGCTGGCGACGGCCGAGATCATCCGCTCGGTGGCGAAGACCCTGGACGAGGTCGAGGTCGGGCCGTTCGTGGTCGACCCGGTCGCGGCCTCGATGACGGGTGACCCGCTGCTGCGAGAGGACGCCCTGGAGGCGATCCGCACGGAGTTGTTCCCGCGCGCGACGCTGATCACGCCGAACCTCGACGAGGTCCGGCTGCTGACGGGCGTTTCGGTCGTGGACCCGGCTTCGCAGCGTTCGGCCGCCGAAGCCCTGCTGGAGTTCGGCTCGCAGTGGGTCCTGGTCAAGGGTGGCCACATGACGGGCACCGCGGACTGCGTGGACCTGCTCTCGGACGGCCGGGAGTTCATCTCCCTCAGCGGGCCGCGCTACGAGACGGAGAACACCCACGGCGGCGGCGACACCCTGGCGTCGGCGATCACGGCGTCGCTCGCGAAGGGCGCTTCGGTACCGGACGCCGTGGCGGCGGGGAAGAAGTTCATCGAGCGGTGCGTGGCGGAGGCCTATCCGCTGGGCGCCGGCGTGGGGCCGGTCTCGCCGTTCTGGGTGCTGAACCCGTAACTCGCGTGATCCAAGCCGGAACTCGCGTGATTGGAGCCGGAACTCGCGAGTTACGGCCTCAGTCACGCGAATCACGGCTGTACTCACGCGAATCACGGGTCAGCGGACCGGCTGGAGTTCGCGGCCGTCGTACTCCTCGCGGGCCGAACGGATGCGGGCGAAGCTCGCCTGGCTCCACGTGCTCAACGCGATCAGGTGCGCGCCCACCTCGGAGCCAATCTCCGTCAGCGCGTACTCCACCGTCGGCGGGCGGGCCGGAGGTGCTCCGCGTCACCGAGGCACCGCGCCCCGAACCCGGGCCGACGGAGATCCTGGTGCGAGTACACGCGGCCGCGGTCAACCCGGTCGACTGGAAGGTGCGGCGCGGTGGCGGGTTCCTCGGCGAGCCGCCGTTCACCGTCGGCTGGGACGTCGCCGGTGTCGTCGAGGAGGCCGGCTTCGGCGCGATCGGCGTCCAGGAGGGCGACGAAGTCCTCGGCATGCCGTGGTTCCCGCGTCCGGCCGGCGCCTACGCCGAGTACGTCGCCGCGCCCTCGCGGCACTTCGTGCGCAAGCCGGCCGGGCTGTCCTTCGCCGAGGCCGCCGCCCTGCCGCTGGCCGGGCTGACCGCGTGGCAGGGACTGGTCGACGTCGCCGACGTCCGGCCAGGCCAGCGGGTGTTCGTCGACGCCGCCGCGGGCGGGGTCGGCCACCTCGCCGTGCAGATCGCCAAGGCCCGTGGCGCGCACGTCATCGGCACGGCCAGCGCGAAGAAGCACGGCTTCCTGCGCGAGCTGGGCGTCGACGAGCCGATCGACTACCACGACACCGCGGCCACCACGTCCGATGTGGACGTCTGCTTCGGACTGGTCGGCGAGGACAGCGACCTGCGCTGGCTGCCCGCCATCAAGGAGGGTGGCCTGCTGATCGGCGTGCCCAGCGGGGTCGCCGACCGGGTCGAGGCGGCGGCCGCCGAACGCGGCGTCACCACGAAGCGGATTCTCGTCGAACCCGACCGCGGCGGGCTGACCGGCCTCGTCGAACTGATCGAAGCCGGTCAGCTGAAGGTCCGCGTCGAGCAGACCTTCCCGCTGGAGGACGCCGCCAAGGCGCACGAGCTGGACGAATCGGGCCGGGTCTCCGGCAAGCTCGTGCTGACGGTCTAACCGCGCGCGAGCACCTGCGGCAGCACCGTCGTGAGCCCGGTCCAGTCCGCGGTGACCACCGACGCGTGCTGCTTCGCCAAGTCGGCGACGCGCTGGTTGGCCTGGTCGACCGTCGGGTTGTGGCCGTCGATGGCCGGCGCGACGTTCTGCGCGTCGGTCATCACGACGTAGTAGTGGTTGGCGTCGTACCACCACGGCCCGGTCTGGGTCACCCACGCGTTCGCGTCCCCGTCGAAGACCACGAACCACGGCTTGAGGTCGGCGGTGTACTTGTCCCGCGGGTCACCGCCGGCCGCGCCGTGCACGGTCGGGAAGATGTTCGCGTCGCCGAGCTTGCCCGCGTTCTTCAGGCCGGCCAGGTAGCGCGCGTACTCGACGTCGGTCTTCAGCGTGTCGGTCGGGTTCCCCTCCTCGACCGTGCCCGGGATGATCTCGGTGATCACCCGGCCCCGCAACGCGTCCACGGACGGCCAGTTGTCCGCCTTGGCCGCGTCGTCGAGCGTCGCGTAACCACCGAGCAGCTCGGCCGGGCGGAACGCGACGCTGCCGAGGTGCGCCCGGAACGTGGCGTCCAGCTCGTCCGGGCCCAGGCCGGTGTTGTCCGAGAAGCCGGTCTTCATCTCGAGCTTGAGCGTGATCGGCGTGTGCCCGGGGTGCGCGGCCAGCCAGATCCGGATGTCGTCGAGGCAGTACTCCAGGTTCTTGTTCTTCCCGCCGGAGTACAGCTGCGACGCCGAAGTCGCGGCGACGCAGTTGTTCTGGTTCCCCAGCGGGTTCGAGTGGCTGACCTTCCATTCGTGGGTGAAGAAGTCCGGCCAGACGTCGAGCTCGATCAGCGACGACCCGGCGTCGAGGGCCCGGGCGAGGTAGTCGTAGGCCGCCGGGTCGTAGGTGTTGTGCACGCCGACGGTGGTGACGTGGGAGAGCTTGGGACTGTCCGCACTGGCGGCGGTCGCTCCGGAGAGCGTGAGAGCGGCCGTGAGGAGGACCACCGAGAAGAGCTTCATCCAGGCTCCTTCGCCCGTGAACTGGTGAGTAGCCCCCACAATGTGCCACCGTGGTTGACTGTTGATGAAGAAAGTGCGGCCGGTTGGCCTAGACCAGAAGTCGGGAAACCACCATGACCACGAGCCCTCCCTCCGCGCTCACCATCGCGGGGTCGGACTCCGGCGGCGCCGCCGGGCTGCAAGCGGACCTGCGCACGTTCCTGACCTGTGGCGTGCACGGCCTGGTCGCGGTCACCGCCGTCACCGTGCAGAACACCCTGGGCGTGCACGACCGCGCCGACCTGCCGCCGCACATCGTGGCCGGGCAGATCGAGGCCGTGGCGGCGGACATGGGCGTGGGGGCGGCCAAGACCGGCATGCTGGCCTCGGCGGAGATCATCCACGCCGTCGCGGCGGCGTGCAACAACGCCGAAATCGGGCGCGACGCGAAGATCCCGTTCGTCGTGGACCCGGTCGCGGCGTCGATGCACGGCCACCCGCTGTTCGACGAAGCCGGGCTGGTGGCGCTGCGCGACGAGCTGCTGCCGCGCGCGACGGTGCTGACCCCGAACCTCGACGAGGTCCGGCTGCTCACCGGAATGGCTGTGAAGGACCGCGAGGGCATGCACACCGCGGCCGTCGTGCTGCACCGGATGGGCCCCCGGTACGTCCTGGTCAAGAGCGGGCACCTGCAGGCCGACCCGGAATGCGTGGACCTGCTGTTCGACGGCTCGACGTTCGTGGAGCTGCCGGGGCAGCGGTACCCGACCCCGCACACGCACGGCGCGGGCGACACAATGGCGTCGGCGCTCACCGCGGGCCTGGCCAAGGGGATGTCCGTGGTCGAGGCCGCGCGCTACGGCAAGTGGTTCGTCTCGCACGCGGTCGAGCACGCCTACCCGATGGGCGCCAAGGTCGGCCCGGTTTCGGCCTTCTGGCGGCTGGCGCCCGAGGAGCGCTGAAGGTTCAGCCGATCGACTGGTGCCCGAGCGCGCGCAGGACGTCGGCCAGCCAGACCAGCCCGTACCCGACCACCCGAAAGTTCTACGCCTACCGCGGCAGCTTCTTCCGCGACAACTGGAACGTCTTCGACCTGCTGGTGGTCGGCATCGCGGTGATCCCGGCGACCGGGCCGTTCGCGGTGCTGCGGTCGTTGCGCGTGTTGCGCGTCCTGCGGCTGATCTCCGTCGTGCCGTCGATGCGGAAGGTCGTCTCCGGCCTGCTCGCCGCGATCCCCGGGATGGCGTCGATCGCGGCACTGCTCGCGCTGATCATCTTCGTGGCGGGGGTGATGGCGACGAAGCTGTTCGGCACCATCGACCCCGGTGACTTCGGCGACCTCGGCACGTCCCTGTTCACCCTGTTCCAGGTGATGACCGGCGAGGCGTGGCCGGACATCGCGAAGACCATCATGGAACAGGCGCCGATGGCCTGGGTCTTCTTCGTCGTCTACATCCTGGTGTCCAGCTTCGCGGTGCTGAACCTCTTCATCGCCGTCGTGGTCAGCGGCATGGAAGACGAGCTGCGCCAGGACATCCGCGAGGAAGAGGCGAAGCAGGCCGAAACGCAGGCCGCGGCCAACCAGGAGATCCTCGACGAGCTCCGCGCCCTGCGCGCGGAACTGGCTGAGCTGCGGCAGAAAGCCGCTTAGTGGTCCGCGATCAGCGCTTCTTCCGGGCCCGACGGCTCATGATGGTCCCCCCGATCACGGCCACGAGAGCGATCACCACGAGCACGCCGCCCATGGGGCCATCGGGAAACCAAATCGCGGCCAGCGTCGAATCCACCACGCCTACCTCCCCAGGTGTTCCGGTCGACGGTCGACCAGCGTGCTGCGGGTGTACCCGCTCAGCCGGCGCGCCACACCGAGGCGCGTCCTAGTCGTCCGCGATCAGGGCCTCGAGCGCCGGGATCGCCGCCGTCAGGGCCTCGCGGTGCTCGGGCGAGAGCCGGTCGAGGCGGCGGTTCAGCTCCTGCACCCGCGTCGACCGGACGCCGGACACGAGCCGCTCGCCCTCTTCGGTCGCCTTCGCCAGCCAGGCCCGGCGGTCGACCGGGTCGGACTCGCGGCTGACGTACCCCGCCTCGACCAGGGACGCGATGATCCGCGACATCGTCGCCGCGGCCACGCCCTCCTTGGCCGCGAGGTCGCCGAGCCGCAGCTGGCCCGCGTGCACCAGCGTCGCCAGCGCCGAGAGGGCGCCGTGGCCCGGCCCCGGGACACCCGCTTGCCGCAGTGACCGGGACAGCCTGCCCACCGCGAGGTACAACCTGCCCGAGACGTCCTGGACCGATGTGCTCGTCACGGCTGGCTCCTTCTACCTTCGCCCCGCCGCGGGTGCGCCGGAAAGTGCCGTCCACCTTACGGGCTCGCAGTGACGCTCCGCGTTAAGCCACCACGGCGTCATACCGGGGCTTCGCCCCGGGCCGGGGGCTCCGCCACCCGGAGCCCCCGAAAGCAGCAGTTCACCGGGGTGGGCTCGACGCCTGCGCCCAGAAGCGCTGCGGCACGCGCCCGGCCTCGCGGGCCAGCCGCCCGGCCACGACACCCGCGCGCATCGCCGCGGCCATCCGCTCGGGATCGGTCGCCCGGGTGACCGCGGTGGACAGCAGGACCGCGTCGCAGCCGAGCTCCATCGCCAGCGTCGCGTCCGAGGCCGTGCCGATTCCGGCGTCCAGGATCACCGGAACGCCCGCCCGCGAAACGATCAGCTCGATGTTGTGCGGATTGCGGATGCCGAGACCGGTGCCGATCGGCGCGCCCAGCGGCATCACCGCGGCGCAGCCGGCTTCCTCCAGGCGCAGCGCGAGCACCGGGTCGTCGTTCGTGTAGGCGAACACGGTGAACCCGTCGGCGGCCAGCCGTTCGGCGGCGTCGAGCGTCTCGAACGGGTCCGGCAGCAGCGTCCGGTCGTCGGCGTGCACCTCGAGCTTGATCAGGTCGGTCTCCAGCGCCTCCCGCGCGAGCTGCGCGGTGAGCACGGCTTCGGCGGCCGTCCGGCAGCCCGCCGTGTTCGGCAGCAGTTCGATGCCGAGCCTGTTGAGGAGCTCGAGGACGCCGGAGCCGCCTTCGGCGTCGGCGCGGCGCATGGCGACGGTGGTCAGCTCGGTGCCGGACGCGACCAGCGCGCGTTCCAGCACGGCGAGGTTGGCCGCGCCGCCGGTGCCGATGATCAGCCGGGACGTCAGCTTGCAGGTGCCGATGACCAGCGGTGCTTCGTCCATGTCAGCCTCCCTGTACCGCGGTGAGCACGTCGAGGACCGCCCCCTTGGGCACGGCGGTGGCCGCCCAGTCGGCGCGGCGGACGACGACGCCGTCGACCGCGACGGCGATGCCGGGTCGCTGGCCGCCCGAAGCGTCGAGGACGTCGGCGACGGTCGCGTCGTCCGGGAACGCCGTCCACGCGCCGTTGAGCTTGATCTCCATCACACGTGCTCCTTCTGGTGCAGGCGGGCGGGGGATGCCGCTTCGGTGCCTTCGGGCGGCTTCTCCCCCTCGAGCCAGGCGACCACGGCGTCCGCGGTCACCGGGGCCATCAGCAGGCCGTTGCGGTGGTGCCCGGTCGCGGCAAAAACACTGCCGTCCAGGACGCCGAGGTACGGCAGCGCGTCCCGGCTGCCGGCCCGCAGGCCGGCGGCGGTCTCGGTCAGCTCGTACTCGGTGATCGCGGGGAAGACGCGTTCGGCGCCTTCGAGCAGCTCGCGCACGCCGCGAGCGGTGACGGCCTGGTCGAAGCCGGCCTCGTACTGGGTGGCGCCGAGGACCAGCTCCTGGTCGCCGCGCGGGACGAGGTAGATCGGGCGCCCTTCGACGACGGCGCGGACGGTGTGCGTGGGCGGCGGCAAGCAGCCGCGACGGGGCCTGAGCCGGAGGATTTCGCCCTTGAGCGGGCGGACGGCGTCGGCGAGCGCCGGGTGCAGCCGCCCGGTCCAGGCACCCGCGGCGAGCACGACGGCTTCGGTGTCCGGGAGTTCTTCGACGCGCTCGCGGACGAACCGGACCTGGTGGTTGACGCAGGCCGCGTACAGCGCCTCGAGCAGTTTCCGGTTGTCCACGGCCAGGTCACCGGGCACGTGGAGTCCACTTCGGACGGACCCGGCACCGGGTTCGAGCCGCTTGACCTCCCGCCCGGTGAGCCTCTCGGCCGCGCGGCCGAGCGAGTGCAGGTGGCCGGCCAGGATGTCCAGGTAGCCGGCGTCGGCGCGGTCGAAGGCGACGACGAGCGTCCCGTGCCCGGCCAGCCCCGGGTCGGCGCCCTCTTTGCCGAGGTCACGCGCGAAATCCGGCCACCGTCTGAGCGACTCTTCGCCGAGGCGGAGGACGTCCTCCTCGCCCGGCCACGCCTCGGTGACCGGGGCGAGCATGCCGCCGGCCAGCCAGGACGCCCCACCGCGGACGGGTTCGGGGTCGTAGAGGGTGACTTGGTGGCCTTTCGCGGCGGCGCGCCACGCGGCGGACAGGCCGATCACGCCGCCGCCCACCACTGCCAGGTTCGTCATGGAATCACGCTCCCTGCGCCGGCATGACCCGGATCAGGTTCCACGGTCGGAGCGGCAGCTCCCTCTCAGCCCGTTCCTCGGGCTCCCGTGCGGACAACCCCACCCTACTGTGCCGTTGGTTGATAATCCAACCGCAGTCACGGCCGGATGGCTTTCGCGGCAATGGCACGTAGCGCTCGACGGCCGGCCTACTTTTGGTCGGATTATCAACGTGCACGGTACGGTCGCCGCTATGCCCGCCCTCTCCGGTGACAAGATCCGCGCCCGCCTCGACGCGGCGCGCCTGTACCTCTGCACGGATGCCCGCACGGACCGCGGCGACCTGGCCGCCTTCGCCGACGCGGCCCTCGCGGGCGGCGTCGACATCGTCCAGCTGCGCGACAAGACCGGCGCCCTGGAGGCCGCCGGCGAGATCGCGGCGCTGGAGGTGCTGGCGGAGGCGTGTGCCCGCCACGGAGCGTTGCTGTCGGTGAACGACCGGGCCGACGTGGCGCTGGCCGTGGGGGCCGACGTGCTGCACCTGGGCCAGGACGACATCCCGGTGCCGCTGGCCCGCCGGATCCTGGGCGACGAGGTGGTGATCGGCCGCTCGACGCACGCGCTCGACCAGGCCCTCGCGGCGGCCGCGGAGCCCGGGGTGGATTACTTCTGCACGGGCCCGTGCTGGCCGACGCCGACGAAGCCGGGCCGCCCGGCGCCGGGCCTGGACCTGGTGCGCGCGACGGCGGCCTGGGCCCCCGACCGGCCGTGGTTCGCGATCGGCGGCATCGACGGGCCGCGGCTCGGCGAGGTCCTCGACGCGGGAGCGTCCCGGATCGTGGTGGTCCGGGCGATCACCGAGGCCGAGGACCCCGAGGCCGCGGCGCGCGAACTGCGCGCCCGCCTCCCCTGAGTCACGGGGTCGGCGTCGTCGCGGCGCCCTTGCTGGTCGGCGGGGTTGCCGACGTCGCCGGCGCCGAGGTCGACGGCTGGTCGGCCGTCGTGCTCGGGGTGGTCGTCGGGGTCTGCGACGACGTCGTCGGCGGGGTCGAGGTGCCCGTCGGGGTCGTGGACGTGTCCGTCGGCGCCACCTGCGTGTCGTCCGTGCTGGGTGCCGGTGTCGTCGCCGGGGTCTTGTCCTCGTGACCGGAGCCGCCGGTGAAGATCTTGCCGATGCTCGGGCCCGTGCCGCCACCGATCTGGGTGCCCGTCGCCGACTCGAAGCCGACGATCGACAGGATCGCCACCGCGAACGCCGCCACGCTCGTGCCGATGATCAGCGGCCAGCGCAGTTTCCGCAGCCGCGCCGACAGCCGTGACGGCTCTTCCTCCGGCGGTTTCAGCTGGACCGTCGGCTGGTCGGTGATCGGCACGTCCGGCGGCCCCTCGGCCGGCCCGCGCCGCCGGATGCCCGACGTCGCCAGCTGGCGCGCCCTGAGCGCCGCCTCACGGGTGCGCTGCAGCGAGCGCAGGTACAGCTCGCTGCCGACCGTCGACACCACGCTCGCCACGCCGGCGCCGGCCACCGTGCCCGCCACGCCGAGTGTCGAGCCGAGCAGCGCCGCGGTCACCGCCGCCAGCGCCGCCGCCAGGACCTGCGCGATCCGCAGGCCCGACTTCTCTTCCTTCTCTTCCGAAGCCGCTACGTTCTCCTTGCTCATGATCCCGATCTAGGTAGTCCGTGTTCTCCCCTGTCCAACGTCTAAGGCGCGTGAGGCACTCCCCTCGTTGCCGCAGCGTGAGGAGGACCACTCCGTCTGTCCATATTAGACACTCCAATTCGAACGTTTTCTTGACATACTCGGCACATGGAACTGGTGACGATCTCTGACATCGAGGCCGCCGCGAAGCGCGTCGAAGATGTCGCCGTACGCACACCCCTGCTGCTCCAGACCTGGGATCCCCGCAAGACCCTGTGGCTCAAACCCGAAAGCCTGCAACCGGTCGGCGCGTTCAAGGTGCGCGGCGCGTTCAACGCCATCGCCGCCCTCGACGACGCGGCCCGCGCCCGCGGGGTCATCGCGTACTCCAGCGGCAACCACGCGCAGGCAGTCGCGTACGCGGCGCAGCGGTACGGCGTGCCCGCGGTGATCGTCGTGCCGGACGTCGCGCCGCGGATCAAGGTCGAGGCCACCCGTTCGTACGGCGCCGAGGTCATCGAGGTCCCGATCGGCGAGCACGAGGGGAAAGCGCGTGAACTGGCCGTCGAACGCGGGCTGACCCTCGTCCCGCCGTTCGACCACGCGGCCATCATCGCCGGGCAGGGCACGGCGGGGCTGGAGATCGCCGAGGATCTCCCGGACGTCGAGGTCGTGCTCGTCCCGATCAGCGGCGGCGGGCTGGCGGCGGGGGTCGGCACCGCGATCAAGGCCCGCTGCCCGCAGGCGAAGGTGATCGGGGTCGAGCCGGCGCTGGCCGCGGACGTCGCCGACAGCCTCCAGCGGGGCGAACTGGTCCGGTGGCCGCAGGCCGACCGCGCCCGCACGATCGCCGACGGCCTGCGCTCGCAACCGTCGGAACTGACCTTCGCCCATTTGCGCGAGGTCGTCGACCGGATGGTCACGGTCACCGAGGACGAGATCCGCGAGGCCGTCCGCGTCCTCGCCCGCAAGGCCCGGCTGGTGGCCGAGCCGAGCGGCGCGGTGACGACGGCGGCGTACCTGTTCCACGCCGAAGAGCTGCCGGCCGGCAAGACGGTCGCGCTGGTCTCGGGCGGCAACGCCGACCCGGCGCTGTTCGCCGAGATCCTCGCGGGCTGATCCCGGCCGCGGGTCAGGAGCCGGCGACCGGGGTCCCGCCGCCGCGGATGTGCGTCGGCGGGCCCTCGACGCCGCAGTGGTAGCACTCGCCGAGGTGGGGGCACTCGTCGTCGGGTTTGGCCTCGGCCGGGGGCGCGAGGACGCCGTTGTGGATGCCCAGCGCGATCAGGCCGCCGGCGATGGCCAGTGCCGCGCAGATGACCAGCGCCGTCCGCCAGCCCGCCGTCAGCGCGACCGGGTCGGTGTACGCCTCGCCGGTCAGCCCGGCCGCCGCCGGCAGCACCGCCACCGCCAGCAGGCCGCCCGAGCGGGCGATGGCGTTGTTGACGCCGGACGCGACACCGGCGTAGCGGTCCGGGGCCGCGGCGAGCACCGTCGCGGTCACCGGAGCCACGACCGTCGCCAGGCCGAGCCCGAACACCACCACCGCGGGCAGCACCGCGCCGAAGTAGGACGCGCCGGGCGCGATGCGCAGCATCAGCAGCATCCCGATGCCGACGACGATCGGGCCGACGACCAGCTGCGTCCGCGGGCCGATGCGCTGCGCGAGCGCGCCGGAGCGACCCGAGAGCAGCAGCATGATCACCGTCAGCGGCAACCCGGCCAGTCCGGACGCGGTCGGCGAGTAGCCGAGCGAGACCTGCAGCTGCATGACCAGCAGCATCATCACGCCGCCGAGGGCGGCGTAGACGACGAAGGTCAGCGCGTTCGAGAGCGTGAACGTGCGGTCGCGGAACAGCGACGGCGGCACGAGCGGCTCCGCCGAGCGGTGCTGGACGGCCACGAACGCGGCCAGCCCCGCGATCCCCAGCAGGCCCGCGACCAGCACGAGCGGGTCGCCGACGCCGCGGGCGGGCGCCTCCACCAGCGCGCCGGTGATCCCGGCGAGGCCGACAGCACCGAGAGCGGCGGCGCCGAAGTCCGGGTGCCCGGTGGCGTCCGGGTCACGGGATTCGGGGACGAACTTCCGCGCCATGAGCACCACCGCGACCGCGATCGGCACGTTGATCAGGAACGCCAGCCGCCACGACCAGACCTGCACGAGGAAGCCGCCGAGCAGCGGCCCGGCGGCGGCCGCGATACCGCCGAGGCCGGACCAGGCGCCGATCGCGCGGGCACGGGCGTCGTGCGCGAAGGACGCCTGGAGGATCGCGAGCGACCCCGGCGTCAGGAGGGCGCCGCCGACGCCCTGCAGGATCCGCATCGCGACGAGCATCTCGGTGGACGTCGCCGCGGCGCACAGCCCGGACGCGACGCCGAACCAGACGACACCGACGAGGTACATGCGGCGCCGGCCGTACCGGTCGCCGAGCGAGCCGGCGACGAGGATCAGCGCGGCGAGCGCCAGCAGGTAGCCGTCGAGGATCCACTGGAGCCCCGCGACGGAGGCGTTCAGCTCGGCGCCGATGCGGGGCAGGGCGACGTTGACGATCGTGCCGTCGAGCATCGCCATGCCGGAGCCGAGGATCGTGGTGGCGAGGACACCGCGCGCCGCGCCGGTCCCCCATCGGATCCCGGTGTCTTCGGTGGCAGTCACCCGGTCAACTTCACCGTGACCGGGGACTGCCGTCAACCGCGCCCCTTACGGCAGCAGCGTCGTCACGAACTTGTAGCGGTCGCCGCGGTAGACCGAGCGGGCGAACTCGACCGGCTTGCCGTCCGTGGCGAACGAGTGGCGGGTCAGCATCAGCACCGGCATGCCGACGTCCGCGCCGAGCATCTCCGCTTCCTGCGGTCCCGCCAGCGACGTCTCGATCGTTTCTTCCGCGCGTTCGAGTTCGACGCCGTAGTGCTCGCGTAGAACGGCGTACAACGAACCGCCGGCCGAGACGTGCTTGCGCAGCCCGCGGAAACGGCCGAGGGGAAGGTGCGTCGTCTCCAGCGCCATCGGCTGGGAGTCCGCCAGTCGAAGTCGTCGAAGGCGGAGGATTTTCGCGCCGGTCCGGATTCCGAGCAGCTTCGCGAGGTCGCCCTCGACCGGCATTTCTTCGACTTCCAGCAGCTTCGACGACGGCTTCAGGCCCTGCTTGCGCATGTCCTCGGTGTAAGAGGACAGCTGCAGCCGCTGGGCGAGCTTCGGCTCGGCCGCGAAGGTGCCTTTGCCCTGCACACGGTGCAGGCGGCCCTCGGCGGTGAGGTCGGCGAGCGCCTGGCGCACGGTGGTGCGGGAGACCGTGAACTCCCCGGCGAGCGCGCGTTCGGTCGGGATCGGCGACCCCGGCGGCAGCACGTCCAGGAGGTCGAGCAGGTGCTGTTTCAGCGCCCAGTACTTGGGCTCGCGCTGCCCGCGCATCCCGGCGACGGCGCCCGCCTCGCCCGTGGTGGTGGTCTCCAACATGCCCGGCTCCCTATGTCTTCCCTCATCGCACGCCACGTCCCCGTAAGAAACGTACCCTTTTCCCCAAACGCGCCGCCCCTATAACATTGGTCTAGACCTGACCGACGCCGCCTGAGTCCGGTACATAATGCCGGAGGTGGAGAGGAAAATGATGACCGAACAACGGCCCGGCGCGCACATGGCCGCGGAGATCGCCCAGCAGCCGGACGTCTTGGCGGGACTGGTGCGGCGTCAGGCGGAAATCGCCGAAGTGGCGGAAAAGATCTCACAACGCCCGCCGCGGTTCGCGTTGCTCGCCGCGCGTGGATCGAGCGACCACGCAGCGTTGTACGCGAAGTACCTGATCGAGGTACTGCTCGGCCTCCCGGCCGGTCTGGTTTCCCCCTCGACGGCGACGCTGTACGGCGCGCGGCCCGATCTCCGGGACGTGCTGTTCGTCACGGTCAGCCAGAGCGGCGGCTCGCCCGACCTGATCGAGGTCACCGAAACGGCGCGCCGCCAGGGCGCGCTGACGGTCTCCGTCACCAACACCCCGGACTCGCCGCTGCGGGCGGCGTCCGAGCTCGGCGTCGACATCGGTGCGGGCCTCGAGAAGGCCGTCGCGGCCACCAAGACGTACTCCGCGACGCTGATGGCGCTGTACCTGCTGATCGACGCGGTGCGCGGCGGCAAGGCGGCCGACGCCGAGAAGATCGGCGAGCTGGCGCAGCAGACCCTCGACGGCGCCGAGGAGGGTGTGCAGCGCGCGGTCGACCGGTACCGCTTCGTCGACCGGGTCCTCACCACCGGCCGCGGCTACTCCTACGCGAGCGCGCTCGAGGGTTCGCTCAAGCTCGCCGAGACCAGCTACCTCGCCGCCCGCGCGTACAGCGGCGCGGACCTGCTGCACGGCCCGGTCGCGGCGGTCGACGGCGAAACCGCCGTGCTCGCGGTGACCAGCGCCGGGCACGGCGGCCGGGCGATGCACGAGGTCCTCGAGGCCGTCAGCAAGCGCGGTGCGGACGTCCTCGCGGTCGGTTCGGCCGCCGCCGAGGTGCCCGCGGCGCTGCGCATCGACGTCGCCCCGACGGTCGAGGAGCTGGCGCCGATCCTGGAGATCCTGCCGATCCAGCGGATCGCGCTCGGCCTGTCGCTGGCCCGCGGCGGCGACCCGGACAGCCCGCGCGGCCTGCTGAAGGTGACCAAGACCCGGTGAGCTTCGCGGTGGGCGTCGACGCCGGCGGCACGTCGACCAGGGCGGCCCTGGTCGACGCCACCGGCGCGGTGCTGGGCACCGGGCGCGGTGAAGGGGCCAACCCGAACGCGCACGCGCCCGAGGTCGCCGCGGGCCGGATCGCCGGCGCGATCACCGCGGCGCTCGGCGCCCACGACCCCGGGGCGGTGCGGGCGTGCGTCGTCGGCATGGCCGGGGTCAGCAAGCTGAGCGACCAGGGTGTGGCGGCGGTCTTCGACGCGGCGTGGACGCGAATCGGTCTCACGTGTGCGGTCCGGACGGTCGCCGACGCCGAAGTGGCATACGCGTCGGCGACGCCGGCACCGGACGGGACGGTCGTCGTCGCCGGCACCGGTTCGATCGTGGGCCGGATCCGGAAGCGGCGGCTCGCGGGCACGACCGGCGGTTACGGCTGGCTGCTCGGCGACGAGGGGTCGGCGTTCTGGCTCGGCCGTGAAGCCGTCCGCTCCACTTTGGAGGCACTCGGGCACGGGCGCCCGCTCGACGGGCTGCCCTCGGCGGTGCTCACCGCCGCGCTGGGACTGTCCGGTTTGGACGTCCGTGACGACGCCGCACGGCTGGCCGCGTCCCGGGCGCTGATCACGGCGGCCAACGCGGAGGCGCCCGTCCGGCTCGCCCGGTTCGCCCCGTTGGTGAGCGCGGCGCACGACGCGGGTGAGCCCGCGGCCCGGGAGATCGTCGCCCGCGCGGCCGGGTTCCTGGCCGAGAACGCCCTCGCGGCGCGCGAGCCCGGCGAGTCGACTCCGGTCGTGCTCGTCGGCTCGGTGCTCACCGGAGCCAGCCCGGTCGGCGAGCTCGTCCGCCGCCGGTTGGCCGGTCTCGAGGTGCTGACCAGCTCCGATGGGGTGCTCGGGGCGGCGTGGCTGGCCGCCGTGGACGCCTTCGGGGAGGGTGCGCCGCGGCCCCGGCCGGAACGATATTGAGCAAAACGCGGCGCAAAGACGCGAAACCGTCGACTGAACCCGGGTAGTCCGGGTACCGTAGGCAGTGGCCCCCGGACCCTCCCCCCTCGCCGGGGGCCGCCTTATGCCCCGGGTACGTCGTCCGAGCGGGTTTCCGGCGCCAGGCGCAGGCCGGGATGCTCCGGCGGCAACGCCCGGTAGAGCACCCAGCCACTGACCGCGACGGTCAGCGCGACGAGCGGCCACGACAGCACCGTGCGGGCCACGCCGAGCGCGAGCACCTGGCCGGCCGACCACAGCAGGCCGTAGACGACCACGCGCAGCGTGTACTGGAGCACCCACACCCAACTGGCCCGCGAGTAGGCCTTGAGCAGCACGGCGTCGCGGCGCCAGCGCGTCTTCTGGCCCAGCAGCAGGCCGACGACCACGCCGAGCAGCGGCCAGCGCACGACGATGCTGGCCGCCCACAGCAGCGCGCTGGCCACATTGGACATCAGCTGCAGCAGGAAGAAGTCCTGGGCGCGGCCGGTGTGCAGGGCGATCAGCGCGGCCGCGACGACGGCGGCCAGGCTGACGACGAGCGCGCGGACCTTGCCGCCGCCGGCGATCCGGAAGACCCCGACCGCGACGGCGACCACGACGGCGGCGCCGGCACCCCAGGCGACGGACTGGCCGGCCGCGAGCCAGCCGGCGACGAAGCCGACGGGCGGGATGCTGGCGTCGAGCGCGCCCCGGCGGCCACCGAGGATCTGCGCGAGCGATTCACGGGGTTCTCCGGACACGTGTCCAGCCTGCCGGATCGCGTCCGGAACGCCCCGGGCAGGGAGATTTTCGCCACATCGGGGGTCCGCTTTACCTCCGAGTGTGCGGTTTCCCGGCATACCGAAGGTGAAGACTGCGTAATAGAGAGGCGCAAAAGGCCGACGAGAGAAGACACTGTTACCGCAGGCTGAACGGCCCGGGGGTGGAGCGGGTTTGCGGCCGATGGTTAGTTGAGGTGTACAACTACATGTCGGGGTGTCGGTCGCAGGGATGGGAAGGGGACCCACGTGTACGGATTCGACAGCTACGTAGCCCTCGGTGACAGCTTCACCGAGGGGCTCCACGACGGCCTGCCGGACGGCTCCTTCCGGGGGTGGGCCGACCGGCTCGCGGAGGTCCTGGCGGCCGGCCGGAGCGACTTCCGCTACGCCAACCTGGCCCTGCGGGGCAAGATGCTCGACGAGATCCTGGACGAGCAGCTCCCGATCGCCCTGGAGCTGAAGCCCGACCTGGTCACGCTCTGTGCCGGCGGCAACGACATCATCGTCCCGGGCGCGGACGTCGACGCGGTCACCCAGCGCCTGGAGGAGGGCGTCGCGAAGCTGCGCGAGGCGGGCATCCCGGTGCTGATGTTCAACGGCCCGGACACGAAGGTCCTGTCGGTGATGTCGGTGCTGCGCGGCAAGGTGGCGATCTACAACACGAACCTGTGGGCGATCGCGGAGCGCCACGGAGCCCGCATGGTCGACCTCTGGACCATGGCCCCCCTGCAGGACCGCCGCGCCTGGAGCGACGACCGCCTGCACTTTTCTCCCGAAGCCCACCGCCGGATCGCCATGAAGGCGGCGGAGGTCCTGGGCATCCCGGTGGAGGCGGACTGGCGAGAGCCGTGGCCGCTGGAGGAGACCCCGAGCCGCTGGATCGATTCCCGGCGGTCGGACCTGACGTGGACGAAGGTGCACCTGCTGCCCTGGATCCGCCGGCAACTGCGCGGCGAGTCGATGGGTGACGGGCTGTCGCCGAAGCGGCCTCAGCTGGTGCCGCTGGTGCCGCTGGAGGTGCTCGAGGTGCCGGACAACGCTCGGCGGCAGCAGGCCAGCTGAGGGTTGGCCCGCGGGGTGCACGGCGCTGATCACGGTCGGGCGGCTCGAGTGGCCGGGGTTGGGGCTGTCCGCGGCATGCGGCTCGAGTGGGCTGGGTTCTGTTCGGGTGGGTTGATCGGGGTTGGCAGGCTCCCGGCTCCCGGCTGATCCTCAACCCAAACCGGCCCCGAACGCAGCCCACCCTCCCTGGGGGAACCACCCGCCTCCAGCCTATCGACCACCTCCGACAGAAAGTGCCCAACCGAACACGATCGCCGCAGTTGTCCACATGTCGACTTGCCTGGGGACAACTTGTGGATTACCACCCGGATTCAGGTCGCCAACCCGCGGCACCCGGCTTACAGTCCCCTTATGCGTCGGCGCTGGATCCTCGTGGTCCCGGTTGCGGTGCTGGTCACAGCGCTGCTCGCGGGGGTCGCCACCTGGACCCGGTCCGGGGGCATGGAGCGGGACCTGGCCGCGCGGGCTCAGACCGCCCTCTTCGAGGCCGGGCTCCCCACCGGGGATGTCCGCTTCGACGGGCGGGACGCCACCCTGAGCGGATTCCCGCCCGACCAAGCGCTGAGAGCCCTCGAAATCGTGCAAAAGGTCGACGGTGTCCGGGCCGCCAAGGTCAACGGCGATGTCACCCCCGTGGCGCCCAGCAGCACCACCACCGCGCCGCCCGTGCCGACGACCACCACCACGAGCCCGCCGCCGACCACCAGCACCACCGCTCCGCCGCCCACCGACAAGGCCGGTGTGCAGGCCGAGATCGATCGGATGCTCACCGAGGCGCCCATCGCCTTCGAGCCCGATACGGCGAAGCTCACCCCTGACGGCGAACAGGCCGCGCGCAGTGTCGCGATCGCTCTCGCCAAGGCGCCCGCCGGCTTCCGGTACCGCGTCACCGGGCACGTCGCCCGGGGGCCCGGTGGCGAGCGCGCCGCTCTCAAACTCTCGCGGGACCGCGCCCGGGCCGTCGCGCGGATCCTCACCGCCAACGGACTGGCGGCCGGCCGCGTGACCTACCGGGGGCTGGGTGACACCCGGCCGGCCACCGGCGGCGAAGAAGACCGGCGTGTCGAGATCACGGTCGTTTGAGGGGTGATGAGCTGATGTTCTGGCTGTTCGGACAGATCTGGCTGTGGCTGATCGCCGCCTTCGCCCTCGGGGCGCTGACGTCGTGGGTCGTGCTGCGCGCCACCCCGCGTCCCCAGCCCGAGCCCGCCCGGGAACCCGAACCCGACGACGAAGCACCTCCGTACGAACCGCCGCCGCCACTGTCGACCGAGCAGACGCAGTTCATCCCGGCCGCTTGGGCCCAGCACGCGCCCGACCCGCGCGCCGAGGTCCACGACGACGAAGAACCCGATCCCGTCGGCCACCGCGAGGGGCACCTGCCGCTGCCGCCGCAGCGCGGGGCGCAGGCCGAGGACTGGCCCACCGAAGAAGAACCCGCCTGGCCGCAGGCCGAAGAGCCCCCGGACGCCACCCGGCAGTGGCAGCAGCCTGGGCGCGGCGGCTGACACCCATCCTGGTAAGTTCGGCTACGCACTGTGAGCGAAGGCTGAGAAGGGGGTGGAGTGGCGCTCCCCCATTGGACGTCGCAGCAGGTCCTGCCGCCGGGCCGGCACGCGGGTGACCTCGCCGACGTCTACGAACGCCTGGTGTTCGACGCCCCGCACCAGAACGACCGCGAGATCCTCTTCAGCGCGCTCAACAGCTACCTCGGCGTCGCCCGGCGGATCATCCCGTCCGGCCGCGCCTGGATCGGCGGCGAGCTCATCACCCGGACCGCCCACCCGCCGCAGAGCCTCGACGTCGTCCTCATCCCGGACGAGTGGGGCGCGCTCAAGCGGCTCGACGACGCCGGCCGGTCCGCGCTCTACGGCCTGCTCACGCTGCGCGGGGTGATCGTCGGGCAGCCGGCGATGTACCTCGACCAGGTGCAGCCGGTCGGCGGCATGCTGGACGGCTTCCTGTGCCGCCCCGGCGACGAAGACGTGTGGGCCGAGGTCTGGGCCGAAGGCGGCAGGGGCTACCCGGAGATGATCTGGTGAGGAACGAGTTCCGGCGCATCGCCGACGAAATCCCCGGCGGCACGTGGCTCGACGACCTGGCCCGCGCCTCGGCGATGGCGGCCAACGCCAAGTTCGAGCGGACCTCCCGCTCGCCGCTGCTGCACGTCTCGGTGATCGGCGAGCAGACCATCGACGCGTACACCTTCTCCGACATCAGCCGCGCCCTGCAGGACGCGACGGCGAAGATCGGGCACATCATCCGGAACCCGTCCGGCGAGGTCACCCAGGTCCAGCAGACCGACCGGGACAAGGCGCCGCTGATCCAGCGCGGCCAGGCCGGCAACGCGATCTTCTTCGGCTTCCCCGAACTCGACGTCTCCGACGACGCCCTGATCGTCGACGGCATCGAGACGCTGTCCGAGCGCGCGGTCAAGGAGCTCTGCGACTTCCTGCCGGCGAACGGCTCGGACGACGGCGCGCTCGACGCCGTGCTGCTCCAGCGCGACACCGTCCGCAACGCGGTGAGCGACATCGTCAACGCCGTCGCGAAGAACGCCGGCATCGGGATGGCGCTGACGCCGACCGCCGGCGAGCAGGTCACCCGCAGCATGACCACCGAGCAGGCGCGGATCCTGCAGGGCAGCCTCCGCGAGTCCCGCGAGGAAGTCGGCTACGAGACGGTGCGCGGGCGGCTCGACGGCGTCCGCACCCGGCGGCGCATCTTCTACCTCGACCGCGAGTCGGGCGGCACGATCCAGGGCGCGGTGGCTCCGGACCTGCTCGACGAGATCAAGGAAAACCTCGACCGCCCGGTGACCGCCCGGCTGCGCGTCGTGCGCACGACGACGATCGACGGCCGTCGCGGACGGCCCGTCTT
Source organism: Amycolatopsis sp. NPDC058278 (assembly GCF_042881395.1). Taxonomy (NCBI): domain Bacteria; kingdom Bacillati; phylum Actinomycetota; class Actinomycetes; order Pseudonocardiales; family Pseudonocardiaceae; genus Amycolatopsis; species Amycolatopsis sp. NPDC058278. The sequence continues at coordinate 24,505 of NZ_JBHVXZ010000014.1, forward strand.
CGAACTGCTCGAAATCACCCCGGAAGTAAGCCTTTTCGACTGAGAAGTCCGGTATACGACTTTCGTCTTGAACGCCGGTACCTACGGTCGTCGTAGGCCTCACGGTGGTGCCCGGATGCCCGTACGGTATTTACGATACCGGCTGCGAGGTCGCGAAAGGCCGCGTCGAACAGTGGGAACTCCGATATTCTTCCCATTGATCATCGGGCCACACCATGCCCGCGATGTCAGGAAATATCGATACCTGACCCCAAATGGTGGGACAATGACTTTTTCCAGAATGTAACAATTTCGTTCGGGGCCACACTTATGGGTTAACGTCGTCGCACTCCCACCCGAAGGGGTTCGCATGATGACCGACCCGCAGTACCCGCCGGCCACCGCGCGCCACGGCCGACCCGCGCCGCCGGTGACGGCCACGGAGCGTCGTCAAGCCAATGCGAAGCCCGCACGGAACATCCTGGCGATCGTCGGCCTGCTGCTCGGCATGGCGGCGCTGGTCGTCACGTTCGTCCCGGATGTCGAGTTCGTCGCGTGGCCGCTGGGCGGGATCGGGCTGATCCTGGCGATCACCGGGCTGGTCCAGGCCAAGAAGGGCACCGTGGGCGACCGCGGGGTGGCGATCACCGCCACCACCGTCACGGCCGCCGCGCTGCTCACCACGGCCGGGATGCTGCTGTACTCGACCTTCTTGGGCGGCGGCGAGTCCGGGCTCCACCTGCCCGCGGTGGCCACCGACAAGCACGCCGTGACCTTCCAGGTCACCTCCGCCGGCGGCGCGACCGTGCGCTACGGCAGCCTCAACGACCAGCGCACCGAAAACGCGCCCGCCAGCACCGACGCCTGGCAGGGGCAAGCGTCCTACAACAATGGCTCCTACCTGTTGACGCTCACCGCCGACACCCGCAATGCGACGGTCAGCAACGAAATCCGCTGCGCCATTCTCGTCGACGGCAAGAAGGTCGCGGAAAACAGCGGGACGACGATCGCGCTCTGCACGGCGAACGTCAGCTGAGCCGGCGCGGCACCCCCGCCTGGCGACCGGCCGGCCTACCCCCACGTCGGCCGGCCGGGCCGCCACGAGCCGCTCCTGGCGGCTCCGGACCCCGCGGTGGTTTCCCGCGCGGGGCCTGGCACCGGCGTCTCCGCCTGCCCCTCCCCTAGGGCTCTGCCGGCACCGCCGAACCTACGCGGACACCGCCCGCGCCCACTAAGAATCCACTAAGGATTCAGCGCACAGGCGCGGTCGTGACCCATTCGCAACGAAATTCCGGGCGCCGATCCGAACGGCCGCAGTTCGAGAAAGCCGTTACTGAAGATCGGCGAGTTCGGTGCGAACCTCACCGACGAGCTTCGGGTGCACGCGCTCGTAAATGCGCACCGACAGCGCCAGTTGTTCACGCGCGCCGTCGATGTCGCCCTTGGCCCGCAGCACCCGGCCCAGCGTCAGCCGCAGCGTCCCTTCCCGCGCGACGAACTCGCGGCTGATCGCCAGATCGATCGCTTCCCAGACGTACCGCTCGGCGGCCTCGAGGTCCCCGGCCCGCAAGCTGAGCTCGGCCAGCTTGTCCAGGGAGACGACGACCTGGACGTCGTCGCCCAGTTCGCGGTCGATCCGCAGGCCGGCGCGCTGGTGGGCGATCGCGTCGGACAGCCGGCCCGCTCGCTTCTCCGCCTGCGCGCAGCTGCTGAGCGCCTGCCCGCGCAGGGTGACGTCGGGAGCGTTCGCGATGGCCTCGGCCAGCCGCTCGATGGCCCGTTCGTGCTCGCCGAGCCGGCTCAGCGCGCGTCCGAGGTGCAGGTCCACCGACGTCCGCAGCCGCTCGTCGGCCGAGGCGGCGGACAGTTCCGCCGCCCGTTCGGCGTCGGCGAGCCCGGCACCCGGCAGCTCGAACGTCAGCGCGATCTCGCACCGCGCGAGCCGCAGCCAGCACTGCCCCGCGACGTCGCCCGCGGCTTCGGCGGCGGCGACGCCGAGGTCGGCCATCCGCGTCCACTCGTCCAGCAGCGGGCACGCGACGCGGTACGTGTGGGCCAGCCGGGCCAGCCGCCACACGTCGTCGTGACGGCGCGCGGCGTAGGCGGCGTCGAGGACGGCCAGGAGGTTGGGCCACTCGGCCGCGAACCAGTCGTGCGCCTCGGCGAAGCCGGGAAGCGGCGGCATCGCGTCGTCGGCGAGGACGTGGGAGAAGTCGAGCGGGTCGGCGATCCGGCCCAGCCGGCGCCGCGCCCGGTCGGCCACCGCCTGGTAGTAGCGGACCGTCCAGCCGAGCGCTTCGTCGCGCTCCTTGTCGCCGAGTTCCTGCTCCGCGAGCTCCCGCAGGTACAGCCAGACGAGGTCGTGCGGCACGAAGACGTCCCGCTCGGTCTCGGCGATGAGGTTGTGCGCGGCCAGCGTGCGCAACCGCCGCCGGGCCTCGGTCACCGTGATCTGCGCGACCGCGGCCATCACGTGCGGCCCGACCATCACCCCGGGCACCGCGCCCAGCTGCAGGAACGTCTCCGCGACTTCGCCGGGCAGGCCGCGGAAGGAGACGTCGAACGCCGCGCGGACACTGTCGTCGGCGCCGTCGACCTGCAGCCCCGCGAGCCGGGTGCGTTCGTTGCCGAGCTCGTCGACGAGCTCCTCCGCGGTCCGCTGCGCACTCGCCGAGAGCCGCGCTCCGGCGATCCGCAAGGCCAGCGGGAGGTAGCCGCAGAGCCGCGCGAGGGCGTGGTTGAGGCTCGCCGGGCCGGCGAGTTCCTCGATGAGCGCCACGGCGTCGTCGGGCGCGAGCGTGCCGAGCACGCGCTGCTTGGCCGCGTTCGACACGGCGAGCCCGTCGAGGCGCGAGCGGCTGGTCACCACCGTCATCGTGCGCGCGCTCGGCGGCAGCAGCGGGCGCACCTGCTCGGCGGTGCGGGCGTCGTCGAGCAGCACCAGCATCCGCCGTCCGGCGATCAGCGAGCGGTAGAGGGCGACCCGCTCGTGCAGCAGCTCGGGGACCTTCGCGGTTTCGACGCCGAGGCCGAGCAGGAACTGGGTGAGCAGCTCGGCCGGCTCGAGCGGCGGGTGGTGCGGGTCGAAGCCGCGCAGCGACGCGAACAGGACGCCGTCGGGGAACCGCGGCGCGGCCCGGTGCGCCCACCACACGACGAGCGAGCTCTTCCCGACCCCGGCGGTGCCGGTGACCACCGCGATCGTGGTCTGCCCGGCCTCGGCCCGGGTGACCAGGCCGTCGAGCCAGGCCAGTTCTTCGGCGCGCCCGGCCAGGTTCGGCACCGCCGCGGGCAGCTGCGAAATCGCTTTCGCCGGCTCCGCGCCGGCGGCCGGGGCGACGACGTCCCGCGCCGGGAGGTCGTCGTTGAGAACGCGCTCGTGCAGCCAGCGCAGCTCCGCGCCGGGCTCGACGCCGAGGGTGCGCAGGGTCGCGCGGGAGACGGTCCGGTACAGCTCGAGCGCGTCCCCGCGGCGGCCCGCGTGGTACAGCGCCCGCATCAGCTGGCCCGCGGTCCGTTCGGCCAGCGGATCGGCCCGGACGATCGGGCTGAGCTCGACGATCAGTTCCGCGTGCCGGCCGAGTTCGAGGTCGGCGTCGACGCGGGCGCCGTGCACGGCGAGGCGGAGGTCCTCCAGCTCGGGGGCCCGCAGGGAGTCGGGCACCCCGCCCAGCGCGGGGCCCTGCCAGAGCGCAAGCGCTTCGGCCAGCAGCGCGGCGGCGGCTTCCGGCGTCGCCAGGGACGCCCGGTCCAGCAGCGAGCGCGCCCGGTGGACGTCGATCAGGTCCGGCTCGACGTCCAGCCGGTAGCCCGGCGGGGTGGTGAGGATGCGCGGGCCGTCGAGGTCGCGCAGGATGCGCCGCAGGTGGGAAACGTTGCCGTGGACGATGGTCCGGGCGGTCGCCGGCGGGTCGTGGCCCCACAGGGCGTCGATGATCTCGTCGAGCCCGACGACCTTGCCGGGCCGCAGCGCCAGCAACGCGAGCAGGCCGCGAACCCCCGGTCCGCCGATCGGGACGGGCTCGTCGTCGTGGAAGAGCTGAACGGGCCCGAGCAGCTGGAGCCGGGTCTGGGCCATGCTCGCGCCCACCTCCCCGGGTCCACGGTGTCCCCGGCGTCGCCCCCGCCGGAAAAATCAACCTACCGTGGTGGCCCGCCGGCGAATACCGCCCCACCGGGCCGGGACCAGGACCTATCGCGGCCGCTGCGGATTCCGCTGCGGGTGCGGTGCGCCCCTGCGATGACGCGGACATGACAGGACCCCGCACCACCGGTCCCGATCCGGTGGTGCGGGGTCGCCGTCAAAACTCCCGGCCGGGCCGCCAAGGGCCGTCCGCCCGTCCGCCACCGAGGGCAACCGGGCGGGTGAGCTCACCCCGAGCGAAGTACCCGCCGCCGGTCGTCCGCGAAGACGTGTTGCACGGGCCACACACCCGCGCGGTGGCGACACGGTAACAGGGCGCACCGGGCCGGTCACCGGCGGGTCAGGATCTCCGGCTTCCCGGGGACTCCGGTTCGGCTCAGCGCGTGATCGGCGTCGAATCGCGGCCGGCGATGAACGCGGGCCGGGGCGTGCCGGCCGCGAACGGCTCCCGCAGGGCGTTTTCCACGCTGTTGAACACCAGGAAGATGTTCGAGCGCGGGTACGGGGTGATGTTGTTCCCGGAGCCGTGCATGATGTTCGAGTCGAACCACAGCGCCGAGCCGGCCTGGCCGGTGAACTGGTCGATGCCGTGCTCGGCCGCCATCTTCGTGATGTCGTCCTCGCTCGGCACGCCCACCCGCTGGTCCTTGAGCGAGCTCTTGTAGTTGTCGCCCGGCGTCTCCCCGGCGCACTGGACGAACGTCCGGTGCGAACCCGGCATGATCATCAGGCCGCCGTTGAACGGGTGGTTGTCGGTCAGCGCGATGGAGCAGCTGACCGCCCGCGGCGTCGGCATGCCGTCCTCCGCGTGCCAGGTTTCGAAGTCCGAGTGCCAGTAGAAGCCGGTGCCCTTGAAGCCGGGCATGTAGTTGACGCGGCTCTGGTGGACGTACACCTCGGAGCCGAGCAGCTGCCGCGCCCGGTCGAGCACGCGCGGGTCGCGCACCAGCTCCGCGATCAGGCCCGAGATCTCGTGGACGTCGAAGATCGACCGGACCTCACCGGTCTTCGCCTCGGTGATCACGCGCTCGTCCCGGGCGAGCTCCGCGTCGGAGGACAGCCGCACCAGCTCCTGCCAGTACGTCTGGACCTCCCCGACGGAGAGCAGGTCCTCGACCACGGTGTAGCCGCGCGCCTCGTGGTTCGCCAGCGTGGCGGCGTCGATCGGGCCGTCGGCTTCGGTGCCCCACACCGTGGGGTGTTCGCGCGGCAGGTGGGCCGGCGTACCGGTGATCCGGGTCGGGTAAGCGTCGTCGACCCGGGTGTCCGTCAGCGTCACGGGCTTCGCCTCCTGTGTTCCTCTCCGGTGCTTATGCGTCCTCGGTGATCAGCGGGTACACGCCGTTTTCGTCGTGCACCTCGCGGCCGGTCACCGGAGGGTTGAACACGCAGACGCACTTGATCTCGGTCTTCGGCCGGACCTGGTGCTTGTCGTGGTCGTTGAGCAGGTAGAGCGTGCCGGGCTTGAGCTCGTACACCTTGCCGGTGGCCAGGTCCTCGATCTCGCCCTCACCGGAGGTGATGAACACCGCCTCGATGTGGTTGGCGTACCAGAAGTCGTTGACCGTCCCCGCGTAGAGCGTGGTCTCGTGCACCGAGAAGCCGACGCCCTCCTTGGCGAGGATGATCCGCTTGCTGCGCCAGTTCTCGGTCTTGATGTCGGCGTCGGTGTCGGTGATCTCGTCGAGTGTGCGGACGAGCACGGGCAATCTCCTTTACTTCTACTTCTTCAGGACGGCCTTGATCGACTCGTCGATGATCGACAGACCCTGCGTCAGTTCGTCGTCGGAGAGCGTCAGCGGCGGCAGCAGCTTCATGACTTCGCCGTCGGGGCCGGAGGTCTCCATCAGCAGGCCGCGGGCGAACGCCTCGGCGCAGACGCGCCCGGCCAGGTCGCCGTTCGCGAACTCGAGGCCGCGCGCCAGGCCGCGGCCCTTGGCGAACAGGTTCGCCTCCGGGTAGGCCTCGACGATGCCGCTGAAGGCGCTCGCGATGCGCTCACCCTTCGCTTTCGTCGACTTCTCGAGCTCGTCGTCGCTCCAGTAGACGTCGATCGCTTCCTTGGCGGTGACGAACGCCGGGCTGATCCCGCGGAAGGTGCCGTTGTGCTCGCCCGGCTCCCAGACGTCGAGCTCCGGCTTGATGAGCGTCAGCGCCATCGGGATGCCGTAGCCGCTGATGGACTTCGACAGGCAGACGATGTCCGGCGTGATCCCGGCGTCCTCGAAGCTGAAGAACGGTCCGGTGCGGCCGCAGCCCATCTGGACGTCGTCGAGGATCAGCAGGATGTTGTGGCGCTTGCAGAGGTCGTCGAGCCCCTTCAGCCACTCCAGGCGCGCGGCGTTGATGCCGCCCTCGCCCTGCACGCCTTCGACGATCACCGCGGCCGGCTCGTTGAGCCCGCTGCCGGAGTCCTGCAGGAGCTTCTCGAAGTAGAGGAAGTCCGGCATCGCGCCGTCGAAGTACTGGTCGTACGGCATCGGGGTGGCGTGCACCAGCGGGACGCCGGCGCCACCGCGCTTCATCGAGTTGCCGGTGACCGACAACGCGCCCAGCGTCATGCCGTGGAAGGCGTTGGTGAAGTTGATGACCGACTCCCGGCCGGTCACCTTGCGCGCCAGCTTCAGCGCGGCCTCGACGGCGTTCGCGCCACCCGGTCCGGGGAACACGACCTTGTAGCCGAGCCCGCGCGGGTCGAGGACCTTGTCGCGGAAGGTCTGCAGGAAGTCGCGCTTGGCCACGGTGAACATGTCGAGGGCGTGGGTGACGCCGTCCCGCTGGATGTAGTCGACCAGGGCCTGCTTCAGCTGCGGGTTGTTGTGCCCGTAGTTCAGCGCGCCGGCCCCGGCGAAGAAGTCCAGATAGGGCTTTCCGCTTTCGTCGTACAGCCAGCTGCCCTGCGCGCGGTCGAACACGACCGGCCAGCCGCGGCTGTAGCTGCGTACTTCGGATTCGAGCTCTTCGAAGATGCTCATGTGTTCGTTTCTCTCCTAATCGCCCGGATTCGTGGGCGCGGTCAGCGGACCGATGCGGTAAAGCTCTTCCGGCAGGTGCCCGGCTTCGGGGAAATCCTCCCCGCCGAACAGCACACTGGTTTCCATGGCGGCGTTCCACCGCTTCGCGAACGAAGTGAACAGCCGGATGGACGCCTCGTTGTCCGGGGTGATCGTGGTCTCGAGGTAACGCACCCCCTCGCCGACCAGGCGCGTGTACAGCGCGTCGAGCAAGGCTCCGGCCAGGCCCTTTCCCCGCTGGGACGCGTCGACCGCGACCTGCCAGACGAGCGCCGAGTCCGGCGCGTCCGGCCTGCGGTAGGCGATGACGAAACCGACCGCCTCGCCGTCCTCACGCGCGACCACCGAAGACTCGGCGAAATCGCGGCACCAGAGCATGTATGCGTACGGCGAGTTGAGATCGAGCTTGGCGGAATCGCGCGCGATTCGCCACAGCTGCGCGCCGTCCGCCTTGGTCGGGGATTCGATCAAGTGCGTTACGGACATACTCAGGAAACGTAACAGAGAATTTTTGCCCTGCCAGCGACGCAGCTCACGACCCCCGCGATGACCTGCGGGGACGCGATGTACCCGGTGAGCAGTCGCACAAACATGTTTCAAGTCGCCGGCAGCTGGGCACAAGCGCGCTCATGGCGCGGGCCCACAGCCCGTGACCTACCCGCACCATGAACCTTCCCGCCCGTGATCGCAAGGCGACGGGCCGAAATCGCTCAGCGCGAACTCGGTGCCGGCGTGCGTTCCGCCGTCTTCCGGGGCGAACGCCCGGCCACTTCGAACACGACGCCCTTCGCTTGCCGGTTCCGGTCGCGGCGGTGGCCGAGGCGGCGCCGGAGAGCGCTCAGCGGCGTCACGACCGCGGGCAGGAGCAACAGCCCGGAGACCACCAGCCACCACACCGCGCCCTCGCCGCGGCGCCAGCCGGCCACGACCTCACCGAGCCAGCCGAAGAACGGCCGGGCGAGCGGGGGCAGGAACGCGGCCAGCAGCAGAGCCGCCACCACCAGCGCCCCGAGCGCGGCGAACAGCCACCGCACCCGGTGGCCCGTCGTGAGCAGCGCCGTCGCCAGGTAGACCACCGCACCCGCGAGGACGGGGAGCCCGACCCACTGCAGGACCGCGCCGCCGTTGGTGCCGATCACCAGGCCGGCCAGCAGTGCCAGCAGGCCCGCGGTGAGCGAGCCGGCCGTGCCGAGCCGGGACGCGCCCTGCGAGACCCTCGCCGTGCTCCGGGCGACCGTCCGCAGCATGCCCGCGACGGTCTGCGGCCAGCCACCGGGCAGCCGGAACGCGATCGTCCCGGCGTTGACGGTGGCGGCGCCGAGCGCCACGAGCGTCCTGGTCAGCCGTGCGGTGCCCTGCTCTCCGGCGAGCTTCTCCGCCGAGACGCGGCAGGCCTGGAACCGGGCCTGCGCGGCGTCGACGTCGACCCTCGGCAAGTCCTCGGCAAGTGCCTTCTCGATGCCCGGGCGGTCGTCGGCGTCGTAACGCGACGCGAGCGTGACGACCGGAAGCTCTTCCGCGGCGATTTCGGCTTGCCGCGCCCGGGCCAGCACCATCGCCGTCACCGGCAGGCTGATCGGGCGGTGGTCCCCGAACGCCACCGGTGCGAGGTCGGCGTCGAGGCCGAGGAACGCCAGCTCGGCCGTCAGCTGGTCGCGCAGCTGACCCGCCTCGGCCGGCGTGCAGCGGTCGCGCTCGTCCGGCGTGCGCCAGCCGGGCTCGAGCGCGGCGACGAGCTCGTCGCGGAACCGCTCCGGCCCGACGACGTCCCGCAGCGTTTCGAGGCGGACGGGGTCGAGCAGGCACTGGACCAGCCAGCCCGCGCCGTCGATGCGGCCCCACATCCAGTCGCTGGCCCGCCACGACGCCTTGTAGAAGGCGCCGAAGTAACTCGCCTGCATCCCGGTCAGCTTGTCCCACGACCGGCGCCGCGTCATGTCCAGCAGCGTCCGCGAATCGGCGCTGACCTGCACGAGGTCGACCCGCTGGTCGACCGACGGCGCCTGGGCGAGCAGCCCGCGCGTCGCCACGTGCAGGGTGATCAGCCGGGCCTGGACGACGTCGTCGCCGCCCGCGGCGTCCGGGCCGAGGGCCAGCCAGTCCAGCAGGGTCGTGACGGTGCCGGACTTCCCGGGCTCGGCGTCGGCGAGGGCCCGCAACGTCGGCGCCGCCGCGCGCAGGCCCGCGACCACCTTCGGCCACGCCTCGGCGACGGCGGCCGAGCGGCCCAGCCCGGCCCACTCCTCGGCGAGCTCTCGGATCCACACCTCGAGGGTGCTGCTCGCGCCGGGCCCGGGGTGCGCGGCCACCCACTGCGCCAGCCGCACCCCGCGGCCGGCGGTCCGGCGCGCCGCGTGCAGCTGGGCGCGCGCGTCGTTGAGCGCCCCCGCGCGCGCCGCGTCCGGCCGGAGCCGGAACCCGGCGTTGATCAGCTGCAGGCCGGTCGCGACGGCGTCGTCGAGGGCGGTCGTCCGGTAGCCGACGAGCTCCGTCACGCCGAGACCGGCGGGAGGCGGCCCGGCCGGGACGCCGCTGCTCAGCCCGGTCACGGCGATCGCCCGCAGCTGCCGCGACATCCCGGACGCCCAGTCGCGGTCCGGGGTGTCGGCCTCGGACAGCGCGTACCGCCGGGCGGCGACCCGCACCAGCTCGGCGGCGTCCTCGGCGGTCCGCCGCTCCAGGTATGCGGCGGCGATCCGGGCGTCGACCAGGCATTCCGGCCCGCCGCGCAGGCCCAGCGCGGCCAGCGAGACCCGCGTGTCCCGGGCGCGGAGCACGGCGTCGTTGTGGCGGGTCAGGTCGTCCAGCTCGGCGCTGATCGACTGGCTCATGACGGTGTTGACGACCTTGGCCATGGCGTTCGACAGCAGCGGCGGGTTCGCCGGATCGCACTCGACGGCATCGGTCACGCCTTCGCCGGTGGGCACGACGTAGAGCAGCAGCCGCCGGACGTCGGCGTGCGAAGTGCGCTCGAAGATTTCGCGCAGCGCGGGCCGCAGCGGCTTGTTGAGCAGCACTCCGCCGTCGGTCAGCCAGTGCGAACGGGTCAGTTCCGTGTACGGCGTCATGTCGGGGTGCAGCCGGTCGGTGCCGCCGGTGCCGATCGGCATCCGCGACAGCTCGAACGCGCCGGGGAAGGAGGCGGTGGAGCGGGCCGCGAGCGCGAGCGGCCCCTCCACCCCGATCGTCCATAGTGGACCACAGAACCGGAAGAGCATCCGGTGTTCGGTGTCCCGCACCAGGTTCCCCAGCGCGTCGTCGAACTTGGTGGTCTCGCCGTCGATCATGGTGCCGGTGAGCAGCACGGTGATGTCGGGCTCGTCCTTCGGCGGAGTGCCTTCGGCGGTGATCTGCCGCAGCGCGCGCTCGACGTCCCCGAGCAGCACGCGGTCCCCGTCGAGCACCGACCGCGGCTGCGCTTCTCTCGCGTCCCGGATCAGGTTCTCCAGCGAACCGGTGGTGATCCAGGTGTCCCTGAGCACCTGCGGCGTGGAGCCGAAGGCCTCGGCGAGGCCGAGACAGGCGGCGTTGATACCGCCGGCGCTGGTCCCGGTGAGGACGTCGATCGAGACGCTCGCCCGCAGGACGTCGAGCAGGCTCCGGTAGAGGCCGGGTGGGGCGTCCCCGCGTGACTCCCGCAGCAGCTGCGACGTCTCGGTGGCGACCCCGCCCATCCAGATGGCCAGGCTGGCCCCGCCGACCATGGTCATCGCGAGCCGGATTTCCTGCTGCCACGGTTCCGCGGTCTCGGCCATGGGAGTCTCCCGGCGAATCGGTCTTCCTGACGCAGAGTAGAGGCGGCAGGTGACGACCGGGATACGTCCGCGGGTACGGCCGTTCGGGTGGACTTGTGCGCCCGCCTGGCCGCCGGCGAACCGCGGGCTAAGCGGCCAGGTGCTCCAAGATCAGCACCTGGGCCTCACCGACCGCGAAGCCCAGCACCGCGCCCGTCGCGATCAGGATCCACTCGTCCTGCTCGAACGCCGGGCGCAGCAGCCGCTCGAATTCCTTCGGCGACAGCTGCTTCATCTTCGACACCAGCACGTTGCGGATGTCCATCGCGTCGGTCGCGTAGTCTTCGATGTAGCGCATCGTCTCCGGCAGGCGGGACATGATCTGCGACGAAATCGCCAGCTTCATGTCCTGGTACCGGCGGCTGCCGACGGCGAACACCAGCAGCGGCTTCGCGACGCTGCCCAGCTCCCGGTCGAGCTGGCGCTGGATCAACGCCAGCACCCGGTCCGACAGCGGCCCGTGCAGGATCGCCTCGATCACGTTGTGCGGGGTGATGATCTCCTTCGCGATCAACGACCCGTAAGCCTCCGCCACTTCCGCGCGCCGCTTGAGGAACAGTCCCTGCCACTGGATGCCGAAGTAGCGGCGCGGCTCGATCGGGTAGAAGATCATCCGCAGTGCCAGCCAGTCCGTGAACCAGCCGGTGAACAGGCCGAAGACCGGCATGATCGGCGGGAACTTGAACAGCACCCACGCCACCATCTGGACGACGCCGATCGCGCCGCCGAACACCAGGCCGGACCGGGCGATGAACTTGAACTCCTTCGCGCCCGCCTCCTGGAAGATCCGGTTCAGCAGGCGCTTGTCCTTGACCAGGCTGGTGACCACCATGCCCTTGAGGTCGAACACGCTGTCCACATCGGACTTGATCAGGTCGAGCACCGCGGCGACCATCCGCGGCGACTCGTGCTGGACGCGCTCGATCACCAGCCGCTGCACCCGGACCGGCAGGGACTCCCAGAGCCCCGGCTGGTAGTGCCCGGCCACCTCGCGCACGATGTCCTCGACGCCCGCCAGCAGTGGCTTCTCGATCTCCTTCGCAATCCGCTCGGCGTCCAGCCGCGCCACCACTTCGGCCGGCTTGATCAGCTGCTCGGTCATCGTGTCGCAGGCGATGCTCGCCATCCGGGCCGCGCGCTTCGGGACGATGCCCTGCCAGCCGAGGAACGGCTTGACGCCGACGAACTCCACCGGCTGGAACATCATCCGGATCGCGACCAGCTTCGTGCCGTAGCCGATCAGCGCCGCGACGACCGGGATCGAGACGTAGAGGGGCCAGTGCTGCGCGAAGTCGGCGACGATGCCGGCGAGGAACGACCCCATCCGGGTCAGCCGAGGCTGTGTGGTCGAGAAGCGGGGTCGCAGGCCTGCCAGAACTGGGCGCCGAGGCGCGAAACGTGGATCGTCCGCCGGACGAACTTCGCGCGCCGGACGTGCTTCTCCGCCTCGCGCACCGTCTCGTCGGTCATCAGGATCTCGTACTGCGTCTCCAGCGACGGCACCTCTTCGTCGAGGTCGACCAGGCCGAGCCCGATCAGCCGGGTGACGTAGCCGGGCACCTGGTCGGGCAGCGACACCCCGGCCGCCTTGCCGACCGTCGAGGCGTTGCGCAGCACGACCCGGCCGTTGCCGCCGAGGCCGGTGCGCTCGACGACGTCGACCGCGGGGAACGGCGAGCCGTCGGACAGCGCGGCCAGGATCCGGGCCTCGTCCGGGGTCAGCTGGCGCAGGATGATCGCGTAGAAGTACTCGCGGGCGCGCTCGCGGCCGAAGCCGACGGAGTGGTTGAGCAGCTCGGCCATCGCCGCGCGCAGCGGCTCGGCGTGGTTGTCGCGCACCGGCACCAGCGTCACGGCGGCGGGCACGTTCCCGGGCACGGCCGGGCGGTTCATCGCCGACGCCGCGGTGAGCGCCGCGTGGTACGGGTCGTCGACCTCGTCGAGCCGGCGGCGCAGCTCGGTCAGCAGCTGGCGCTCCACCTGCCGGACGCCGCGTTCGGCGGTCTCGACGCCGGGCAGCTTGCGGCCGAGCGCGAAGCCGGTGCGCGCGGCCCAGCCCGCCAGCTGACCGGCGCGGCGGGCCAGGTCGGCCACGTCGTCGGCGGCACCCCGGCCGTTCGGTCGCTCTGCGTTCACCGGCGGACTCCCCTCTGCTTACGCGCTGATGCTACCTGCGGGTAGGCCGAATGGAGGTGTGACGTTCCTGTTGGATGCACACATGAGTCCGACGCGCTGGGGCCCGCCGATCGACGTCCTCCCGTACTTCTCCAAAGAAGAACAGGCGCTGATGACGCTGCTCGGGGCGCTCACCGAGGAGGACTGGACGCGGCCCACCATGTGCGCGGGCTGGACGGTCAAGGACGTCGCCGCCCACCTGCTGGGCGACAAGGTCGGCCGGCTGTCCCACGGCCGCGACGGGCACGCGTCCGAAGGCCCCCGGCCGGGTGAGGCGTTTCCCCGGTTCATCGACCGGATCAACGAGGAGTGGGTCGTCGCGTGCCGCCGGCTTTCGACGGATGTCCTGCTCACGATGCTGTACGAGTTCATGGGCCAGACGACCGAGTACTGGGCCCAGCTGGACCTCGACGTCCTCGGCATGCCGGTGAGCTGGGCGGGCGACGAGCCCGCGCCGCGCTGGCTGGACGCGGCCCGCGACTATTCGGAGTTCTGGGTGCACCACGTGCAGATCCGCGAGGCCCTGGAGCACACGCCGCTGGAGGCGGAGTACGCCGAGCCGATCGCCGACACGTTCATCCGGGCGCTGCCGCACACCCTGCGCGCCGTCGACGCCCGCGTCGGCAAGCAGGTCGGCTACACGGTGACCGGCCAGGGCAAGTGGCACGCGCGCCGCGAACGCGACGGCTGGGTCCTCGACCGCGGCGCACCGCCGTCCCGCACGCCGCTGGCCACCGTGACGACGGACCTGGACACGTTCTGGCGGCTCTGCACCCGCAACGCGGCGGACCTCGACCGGGTGCGGACGACGGGGGACGAAAACGTTTGCGCGCTGCTGCTCGGGATGACCTCGATCATCGTGTCCGAGCCGGGCTGAGCCCGGCGCTGACGAGCAGCGCCGGGCGCCCCCCCCCGTCAGTACTTCCGGACGTTCGGCCACGCCCCGTTCACGCGGACGTTGCAGCTGGCCGACACGGTTCGCGACCCCCACGGGTCGAGCGGGTACCAGTTGGTGTGGTGGTCGGCGTTGACCGGGCCGACGCCGCAGTTGTAGCCGAGCCGGACCTGGCTCTTCTCCGAACCGCCCGTGCAGTCCATCCAGGCCGCCGTGTTCGCGTAGTGCGCGGTGCAGCTGGCCAGGCTCTTGACGGTGGCCCCGTCCGTCGCCGCCGTCGCCACGGCAGCGGGCCCCGCCACCACCAGTGCCGCGGTCGCCGCGACGATGATCGATGTCCGACGCATGATCCTCAACCCCTCTTCTCGACTGGCCGTTCGACGAGGAGTGTCGTCGCCGAAGGGCCTCGCGGGAGGGTGCTGAGATCTGGGTCGAACAACGGTCGCCGGGTCAGCGGCGGCGCGCCTGCTTCCGCAGCTGCAGGATCCGGGCGCCGCCGATCAGCGCGACCAGCGCCGCGCCGCCGATCGCCGAGAACAGCATGGCGATGGCCAGCGGCAAGCTGCCTTCGGCGCCGAAGAACCGCACCGTCGCCGGGTCGAGGTTCTGCAGGATGAAGACCAGCAGCACGACCAGCACGAGCAGGCCGGCGATGACCGCGACCCAGGTGCCGCTGATCCGCGTCGGCCGGGCCTTGCCCGCGGGTTTGGCCGGCGCCGGGCGCACCGGCGTCACCTCCTCCGCGCCGGGCCGGACGTCGCCGGCGCGCAGCTCGGCGGGTTCCAGGGCGCCTTCGGGCAGGTCTTGGTGGGTGGGACCGGTGGGGCGGTCGGCCGCGCCCCCGCGCGCGTGCGTCATGTGCTCAGTGTCCGTCCGGCGCGCGCGGAGCGCCGCCTCAAACCCCCTAACGGGCGAAGCCGTCGACCTCCCGCAGGACGCGGAGCGTGTTCCGCCCGGCCAGTTTCGCGCAGTCGTCCTCACTCCACCCGCGCTCGAGCAGCGCGGCGAACAACACGGGGTACTTGGACGTGTCCTCCAGTCCCTCGGGCAGCGCGCCGACGCCGTCGTAGTCGCCACCGAGGCCGATGTGGTCGATGCCGGCGACCTCGCGGGCGTGCTCGACGTGCGCGACGACGTCGTCGACGGTGGCCAGCGGCTTCGGCGGGCCGGCCCACTCCTGGACGAACTTCCCGCGCAGCGTCAGGTTGCGGTACTCCAGCCCGGCTTCGGCCATCGCGGCCTCGAGCTGCTCGTTCCACGCGGCGACCTTCGGCGAGACGAACGCGGGCACGAAGGTGATCATCGCGACGCCGCCGTTGCCGGGCAGCTTCGCCAGGACGTCGTCGGGGATGTTGCGGGGGTGGTCGTTCACCGCGGTGCAGGAGGAGTGGCTGAAGATCACCGGCACCGAGCTGACCTCGATCGCCGCCCGCATCGTCGACGGCGCGACGTGCGACAGGTCCACCATCATCCCGATCTTGTTCATCTCGCGCACGATGTCGCGGCCGAACTCGGTGAGACCGCCGTGGACCGGCTCGTCGGTGCCCGCGTCGGCCCAGGTGGTGTTGAAGTTGTGCGTCAGCGTCATGTAGCGGACGCCGAGGCGGCGCAGGATCCGCAGCACGCCGATCGACTCGGCGATGCTGTGGCCGCCCTCGGCACCGAGCAGCGACGCGATCCGCCCGTCGGCGAACGCGGCCTCGGCCTCGTCCGCGGTGGTGACGAGCCGCAGCCGGTCGGGGTAGCGCTCGACCAGCTGATGGACGACTTCCACCTGTTCCAGGACGGCGGTCACGGCACTGTGGCCTTCGAACTCACAGGGCACGTACACCGACCAGAACTGCATGCCGAGCTTCCCGTCGGCGAGCTTCGGGAAGTCGGTGTGCAGAGCGGGCTGCCGCACGGTCAGGTCGAGGGACGCGACCGCCTCGACCGGGTTCGGGCCACCGTGCTGCCGCAGCTCCCACGGCAGGTCGTTGTGCCCGTCGGCGAGGATGACGGCGTCCAGCAGTTGGGTAGCACGCTGTAGTGCCTCGTTAGTCATCGGCCGATCGTAGGGACGTCCGGTATACGGTTCGTACAAACGGGCTGACATCTTCCTCGGAAGAAATAATCCGGCGAGCCGTTGCGGTAAACTTCCCCCCGTGGACACCGACGACGACGAGATCGTCACCTGGTGGGGCCTGGTCATCGAGGGTTACCTGGCCACCCAGGACAGGCTGATGGGCGAAATCGCCGACCGCTTCGGGCTCGCGCCCGCGTCGTTCGACATCCTGCTGCGGCTGGTGCGTTCGCCCGAGCACCGGATGCCGATGACCCGCCTGGCCACCGAGGCGGCGCTGTCCAGCGGCGGGTTCACGAAGGTGGCGGACCGCCTGGTGGCGGCCGACCTGATCTGCCGGATCCCCAGCCCCGACGACCGCCGCGTGACGTTCGCGTCACTGACCGAGCACGGCCTGGACGTGGCGAACAAGGCCCGCGCGGCCGCGGCGGACATCCTGCGCCGGATCGTGCTGACGCCGCTCGGTGAGGACGCGCCGGCACTCGCCGAAGCGATGCGGGCACTGCGCGCGTTCAACGCCGACCGTTGAAAAAGTCGGGTCACGCCGGATGCCGGTGGCGGCGCACCATGAAAGCCATGCTGACCGAATCGACCATCACGACGATGCTTCCGGTGACCGACAGTGAACGCGCCGGCCACTTCTACGCGGACTCCCTCGGCCTGAAGCAGACGGGGAAGGGCGAAGACGGAACCCTCTACTTCGCGGCGGCCGGCGGTGCCATCGGCCTCCGCCCGATGCCGGCCGGCGCGCAGAGCGAGAACACGGCACTGAGCTTCGAAGTCGGCGACCTGCCCGCCGAAGTCAAAACCCTGGAGGACCGCGGTGTCCGGTTCCAGGACTTCGAGATGGAAGGCCTGAAGACGGTCGACCACATCGCCCAGCTGGGCAACGAGCGGGCGGCCTGGTTCAGCGACTCCGAAGGCAACGTGCTCTGCCTGCACGAGGTCATGGGCTGACCCCCTGGGGGCGCGGGGGTGCCGCCGGTTCCGGCAGGCACCCCCGCGTTCGGCCCGTTAAGCCAGTGACGGCATCAGCTTGATCGCGTTCCCCGCCAGGACCCCGCTCAGCACGTCCTCGGGCAGCCCGAGCCCGGTCAGCGTCCGGACGTTCGCGGCCACCGAAGGCACGCCCGGCCAGTCCGTCCCGAACACGAACTTCCCCGCCAGCCGCGTCAGGTCGAAGCGCTGGTAGTACTCCGGCAGCTTCTTCGGCGGCAGCCCGGCAAGGTCGAGCCACACGTTTTCCCTGGCCAGCGCCAGGAACGCCGCCACGTCGTACCACCACCCGCGACCGCCGTGGGCGAAGACGAACTGCAGCGACGGGAAGTCCTCGATCACATCGGACAGCAGCTCCGGGTTGCCGAAACTGGTACGGGAGCCGGGAAAGCTCGACGTTCCCGAGTGGAGGATCACCGGCACCCCGCGTTCGAGGCACAGCTGGTAGACCGGGTACAGCTCCTTGTCCGCCGGCGAGAACGCGCCGTGGACCGGGTGGATCTTCAGTGCCACCGCGCCCAGGTCCAGCTGCCGCGCCACCTCCGACGCGGCCGGGTGGTGCAGGTACGGGTTCACGTTCGCCACCAACCGGAACCGCTCCGGGTTGTGCGCCACCAGCGGCAGGTTGTCCTCGATCGGCTGGATCCCGGTCGCGCGCGGGCTGTACTCGCAGAACAGCAGGACCCGGTCGACGCCTTCGGACTCCATCAGCTCGTCCATCGCCGCCGGGATGACCGTGCCGTCAGCCGAGTACACCGAACGCCACGGGTACGCACCGGCGAAGTCGTGCGCCCACTGCAGCCACGCCGGTTTCAGCGTCGGCAGCCGCGGCGTGTGGACGTGGGCGTCGACCACGAAGTGCCCGTCGATCACGGGCTGGGTACCGTCCGCAGCGAGTCGCGGACCAGCTCGCGGATCACGTTGCGGCGGATCTTGCCGGTCGCCGTCTTCGGCAGCTCCGCCAGCTCGACCACCCCGCGCGGGCGCTTGAACGCCGCCAATCCTTCGCGGCAGAACTCGATCAGCTCGCCCGGGTCCACCGCGAACCCGGGGGCGGGGACGACGCACGCCACCGGCTTGTCGAGGCCGTCGGCGTCCGGCGCGGCGACGACGGCGACCTCGGCCACCGCCGGGTGCTGCCGCAGCCGTTCCTCCACTTCGGACGGTGACACCCAGATCCCGCCCGCCTTGAGCATGTCCCCGAACCGGCCGAGACAGCTGTACGTCCCGTCTTCGTTCCGGACGTAGCTGTCACCAGTTCGCAGCCACTCGCCTTGGAACACGAGCTTCGTCGCGTCGTAGCGGGCCCAGTAGCCGGTCGCCGTCGACGGGCCGGCCACGAACAGCTCGCCCGGCTTGCCGACGGCGTCGATCACGGACCCGGCTTCGTCGCGCAGCTGCACGGAATATCCCGGCACCGGGACACCGGTGCTGCCCGGCCGCACCGAACCGGGCTGGTTCGACAGGAAGATGTGCAGGGCCTCGGTCGACCCGATGCCGTCGAGGATCTCCAGCCCGAAGCGGGCGCGGAACCGTTCGAACAGCGACGCGGGCAACGGCTCGCCGGCCGAAACCGCGTACCGCACCGAAGAAAACGAGTCGTCCGGGACGTCACTGGCGAGCAGCGCCGCGTAGAACGTCGGGACCGCGAAGAACAGTGACGGCTGCTCCTCGCGAGCGCGCTTCGCGAACAACGCGGGCGTCGGGCGCGAAGGCTCGAGCAGCGTCGTCCCGCCCGCGCCGAGCGGGAAGAAGCACGAGTTCCCCAGCCCGTAGGCGAAGAAGAGCTTCGGCACGGACAGGAACCGGTCCGACGACGTCGCTCCCAGCACCCCGCGGGCGTAGGTCTCGCAGACCGCGCGGATGCTCGCGTGCCGGTGCATCGCGCCCTTCGGCTGCCCCGTGGTGCCCGAGGTGTACAGCCACAGCGCGGGCGAGTCTTCCCACGTGCGTCCACTGGGGAGCGATCCCGCCAGCGCCGGCCAGTCGTGCGTCGGGACGCCGAACCCGGCGCCGTCGCAGCGGTCGAGCACGACGTCGGTGACCTCGGGGGCGAGCTCCACAGCGGTCACCGCCTGCCCGGCGAACTCCCCGGACACGCACAGCACGCGCGCCCGCGAGTCGGCCAGCACCTGGCCCAGCTCCGGCCCGGTGACCATGGTCGACACCGGGACGGCGACCGCGCGGGCCAGCATCGCGCCGAGGATGCCGGTGAGCAGCTCGACGTCGTCGACCATGCAGAACATGACCCGTTCTTCGGGCCGCACACCGAGCCCGGCGAGGCCGCCGGCGACCCGCCGGGACTCCTCGGCGAGCTCGGCGTAGGTGAGCGATCGCCCACGCGACACGACCGCGGTCGCGTCCGGGTGCCCGGCCGAGAGCAGGTACTCCGCGGCATTGAACCCTGTCGCCACCAGGCCTCCTACGTGAGGTACACGTACTCGTAGTCGATGGGCTTCCCGTTGATGCCCTGCCGCGGCGGCGCGACCCAGCTCGCGATCTTCCCCCGCTCGTACACCGGGCGCATCAGCGAACGGACGAACGTGAGGTCTTCGGTCGTGGGCAGCCACTTGCGTTTGCCTGCCTCCCAGGTCGCCTCGTCGACGATGGTGCCGTCGGGAGTGACGTGGTGGCCGGAGTTTATGCCGACTTCGCGGTTGAAGCCAGGGTGCGGCAAGCGGAACGTGTGGTCGACGCCGGCGTCGGCGAGGATCTTGTTCCAGCGCTTCACGCCGGTCTGGCAGTCGGCCACGTACTCGCTGCGCAGGTCGAGGTTGAGCAGCAGGATCGCCTGCAGCTCTTCGGTCGTCCAGGTGCCGTCGTCGTTGGGGCGGTCGAGGGTGCGGGCGTCGTCGGTGAGCTTGTGGTCGTCCTTGCGGCGGGTCTCCTGCCAGCGGCCCTTCAACCCGGCGGTGTAGTAGTTCGCCGCGTTCGTCGACGTCTCGCTGCCGAACAGGTCCAGGGACACGGTGTAGTGGAAGTTGAGGTACTTCTGGATGATGTCCAGCGGGATGCCGCCGTGCGGGCCGATGTCGTACGTGTCGTGCTCGCGGATCAGCTCGGCGCTGCGGGTCACCACGCGGTCGACGCCGGTGGTGCCGACCATCATGTGGTGCGCTTCTTCCTTGAGCATGAACTCGCAGGTGCGCGAGAGCGGGTCGAAGGAGGATTCCTTGAGCGTGCCGAGCTGGTACTTCCCGTCGCGGTCGGTGAAGTAGGTGAACATGTAGAACGCCAGCCAGTCGGCGGTTTCCTCGTTGAACGCGCCGAGGATGCGGGGCGCGTCGGGGCTGCCGGAGTTGCGCATCAGCAGACCCTCGGCCTCGTCGCGGCCTTCGCGGCCGAAGTAGGCGTGCAGCAGGTACACCATCGCCCACAGGTGACGGCCTTCTTCGACGTTGACCTGGAACAGGTTCCGCAGGTCGTACAGGCTCGGCGCGGTCAGGCCGAGGAGCTTCTGCTGCTCGACCGACGCCGGCTCGGTGTCGCCCTGGATGACGATCAGCCGCTGCAGGTCGGCGCGGTACTCGCCGGGCACCTGCTGCCACACCGGCTCGCCCTGGTGCTCGCCGAAGGCGATCCGCCGGTCCGGGTCGCGCTCGGCGAGGAAGATGCCCCAGCGGTAGTCCGGAACGTTGACGTGGTCGAAGTGCGCCCAGCCTTCGCGGCCCACGCTGACCGCGGTGCGCAGGTAGACACCCTGCGTCTCCAGCGTCGGCCCCATCTCGCCCCACCAGTGCAGGAACTTCGGCTGCCAGCCCTCCAGCGCGCGCTGCAGCCTGCGGTCTTCGGCGAGGTTGACGTTGTTGGGGATCTTGGCGTCGTAGTCGATCTTCTCGGGCATCTGCGCTAGACCCGCTTCCTGTCGAAGACGGCCTTCTGTCCCGTACCGTAGCGGCGCAGCGCGCCTTCCGGCCCGGATGCGTTCGGCCGGGTGAAAATCCAGTTCTGCCAAGCCGCCAGCCGGCCGAAGATCTTGGTCTCGATGGTCTCGGGACCGACGAACCGGTGGTTGGCCTCCATGCCGGTGAGCGCGTCCGGGGACAGCGACGCGCGGCCTTCGAGCGCGATCCGGATCTCGTCCTCCCAGTCGAGGTCGTCCGGGGCGTCGGTGACCAGGCCGAGTTCGAGGGCTTCGGCGGCGCTCAGCTCGCGGTTCTTCTCGCGCGCGAGCCAGGCGAGGTGGTCGTCGTCGCCGTAGAAGCGGGCCTGCAGGCGGGTCAGGCCGTTCCCCATCGGGAAGGCGCCGAAGTTGGCGTCGGTCAGCTGGATGGCCGCGCGTTCGTCCGAGTCTTCGTCGTCGATCGGCGGCCCGTCCAGGATGTACTGGCGGTCCGCGGCCAGCGCGATTTCCAGCAGTGCCCCGGTGAAGCAGCTGCCCGGTTCGATGAGCGCGATCAGGCTGCGGCTGGTGACGTCGAGCCGCTTGAGCGTCCGCTTGAAGTAGTGCGTGATCTCGTTGGCCAGCCAGTCCTTCTGCCCCAGCACCGCTTGCTCGTGCGCTTCGACCTTCGCCGGGTCGCCCTGCGTCCGCAGGATCCACGTCCCGGCTTCGACCTCGTTGGTGCGCAGCCGCAGGATGGCGTCGTCCAGCTCGCGGGTCATCGCGAGGAACCAGCCGTCCGCGCCCTCTTCGTGCAGGTCGCCCGGGTCGTTCTCGGGACCCTTGACGGTGATCGTGGCCTGGTTCCCGGCCACGTCGATGTCGACATGGCGATGTGCGAGCGGGGGGAGCTCGATGCCGTGTTCCGCCGGTTTTCCGGACCGCCGGGCAAGTTCTCGCGCCTTTTCGAGGACCTTCTCGCGGAAGTCCTGGCGCGGCACCAGTTCGTCGACCAGCCGCCAGTCGACGGCCGTCTTGCCCTTGACGCCGTCCGGGCGCGTGGCGAAGACGTCGGCGAGGTCGCGGCGCACGCGTCGCTTGTCGACGACCCGGGTGAGGCCGCCGGTGCCGGGCAGCACGCCCAGCAGCGGCACCTCCGGCAACGCGACGGTCGAGGAGTTGTCGTCGATCAGGAAGATCTTTTCGCAGGCCAGCGCGATTTCGTAGCCACCGCCGGCGCAAGTGCCGTTCACCGCGGCCACGTAGACCTGGCCGGAGTGCTCGGTGGCGTCCTCCATGCCGTTGCGGGTCTCGTTGGTGAACTTGCAGAAGTTGACCTTCCAGTGGTGCTCCGACGCGGCGAGCATGCGGATGTTCGCGCCGGCGCAGAACACCTTTTCCTTGGCGCTGGTCACGATGACCACGCGGACCTCGGGGTGCTCGAACCGCAGCCGCTGCGTGGCGTCGTAGAGCTCGATGTCGACGCCGAGGTCGTAGGAGTTGAGCTTGAGCTCGTACCCCGGGACCAGCCCACCCCGTTCGTCGACGTCCAGCTCCAGCCAGGCCACTTCCCCGTCGACCCGCAGGCGCCAGTGGCGGTACTCGTCCGGACGGCGGTCGAAGGCAACCGGTGTGGTGGTGGTCACCCCTCGATTGTCTACATGAGTCAGACGAACGTCAACGTTGTGTAGAAAGTTGATCTCGGGTGGTCACCCGGTTGAGCGTGGCCCACGCCCAGGTGAGGAACACCCACAGGGCCAGCCCGGCCGCGGCGTCGGTGAAGATCGTCGCGAACCAGAACGCCGGGATCCGCGGAACGCCGGTCAGAAAGTGGCCGAGCGTGACCATCCCGGCCAAGGAATAGACCAAGAGGAACGCCAGGGCTCGCGGGTACCGGCCTCGGCCGTACGCGCGGTAGCCGAGCCAGCCGAAGGTCGTGAGCAGCACCCAGGTGCCGGCGACGACGATGCCGCCGGCGAGTGGCGTGATGCCCTGAAGCTGCGGATAGTCCGCGTACCGGATGGTGTTGTGCGCGTAGTGGATCGTCGTGCTGAGCAGCGAGAAGCCGAGGATCACGCGAAGCGGTGTCAGTCCTTTGTCCATCACGCCCCCGATTTGATAGATCGCTCTAGCGACGCTACCGCGGGGCGGCCGTCCCCGGCAAGACACGGCCGCCCCGGTTGTCACACGAAGTCGATGCGGTGCTGGACCACCGGGTAGCCGGCCTTCGCGAACGCCTT
Organism: Amycolatopsis sp. NPDC058278; assembly: GCF_042881395.1. Taxonomy (NCBI): domain Bacteria; kingdom Bacillati; phylum Actinomycetota; class Actinomycetes; order Pseudonocardiales; family Pseudonocardiaceae; genus Amycolatopsis; species Amycolatopsis sp. NPDC058278. The sequence goes on from NZ_JBHVXZ010000014.1 coordinate 47,627, forward strand.
CGCCATCGGGACGTTGCCGACGTCGGTGCCCGCGACGATCCGGTCCGCGCCGTAGCCGACGAGGTCGTGCGTCGCCTCGACCAGGAGGTCGTAGGCGTAGCCCTTGCCTCGGTGCTCCGGCACCACGGCCACGTAGCCGACCACCGGGTCGTAGACGTTGCGGCTCGGCAGGACCAGGCCGGCCAGCTCGCCTCCGGGCGTGTACGCCAGCCGCCACCAGTCCCGCGGCGCCGGCATCCACTTCATCAGGTCGAGGTCCTCCTGCGCGGCCGCGTCGAGGCCGTGCTCCTCGATGGTCTTCCGCGCGTGCGCGTCGAGGCTGCCGACGTGCACGCGCTTGAAGACCTCGAGGATGACGTCGTCGTCCGGCTCCGGCCGGAACTCGAGCCGTCCGGTCTTCTCCGGCAGGCCGTTTTCCGGGGTCCAGCGGAAGCGGTAGCGCTCGACGAGCTTGCGGTAGCCCGCCTTTTCGGCCGCCTCGACCCGGCCGTTCACTTCGCGCGCGACGTCCGGATCGTCCTGCCACGCCGGCGGGGTGTGCAGTGCGTACTCCGCGCGCAGCGGTGCAGTTTTCAGCAGGTGGACGGCCGCGTCGAAGTCGGTGAAGTCGAACCAGTCCAAGGCGATCGGGGCCTCGTCGCCGGCCTTGGCCCACCAGGCGGCCCGCGCCACGACGACGCCGTCGCGCAGCGCGACCCAGGTCCACTCGGGCCGGTACTCGCCCCTCTTCGCCATCTCGGTGAAGTCGTCGCCGAGCAGCTTGCGGCCGACGAGACCGCGGTCGGGCAGGGAGGTGAACAGTGCTTCTTCGCCCGCTTCGAGCGGGCGCACGACCAGTTCGGTCATGGAAATCCTTCCAGGAGTACGCGCTCCCGGTCAGACAGCCGGCACCCTCGCTGCGGGGTGGGAGCGCGTGATCGGTTGCGTGATCATCGGTCCCACCTCCTTTCGCCGGTCAAGGTGCCTTCACGAGACCTTAGGGGACGCGCCCGCGGTGATCAACGGATTTTCTGCAGCACCACGCGCGTGCTCAGCCGCGGCTCGGCGTAGGAGTGCGACGCCTCCAGGACGTACTCGCCCGCGATGTGCTGCCAGCCGTCGCGCCAGACTTCGGCCGACCTCGGCGTGATGACGACGTCGGTCTCGACGGACTGGCCGGGCCGGGCTTCCACACTCGCGAACCCGGCCAGCCAGCGCTGCGGCCGGTCGCCCCGCTCGGTCGGGACCAGGTAGAGCTGCACGACCTCGCGGCCCGTGCGCGTTCCCGTGTTGCGCACGCGGACCCGGACGCGCGCGCCACCTTCGTCGTCCGGGTCGGCGACGAGTTCTTCGTAAACCCAGGTCGTGTAGCCCTGGCCGTGCCCGAACCAGTACGCGGGTTGCCGGCCGGCGCGGGCCCAGGCGCCGTAGCCGATGTACACGTCTTCGCCGTACTCGAGCACGCCGTCTTCCGGCGTCACGTCGGTGACCGGCGCGTCTTCGAGCTTCGCCGGCCAGGTCGTCGGCAGGCGGCCACCGGGCTCCTCACGGCCGAAGAGGACGTCGGCGAGCGCGTCGCCGCCGGCCTGGCCGGGAAACCAGGTGAGCAGCACCGCGGCGACGTCGTCGCGCCACGGCATCTCCACCGGGGAACCGGCGTTGACGACCACGACGGTGTTCCGGTTCGCTTCGGCGACCCGCGCGACGAGTTCGTCCTGGCGTCCGGGCAGGGCGAGGGACGTCCGGTCGAAGCCTTCGCTTTCGACCTCGGCGGTCGTGCCGACCACGACGACGGCGACCTCCGACTTCGCCGCCAGTGCCACGGCTTCGTCGAGGCTCGCGTCCGGGTCGAGGACCGGCCCGCGGTGGCCGAGCGCGAAGGTGACCCAGGCGAAGGTGCCCCTGGCGAACTCCGCCATCTCCGACGGGATCCAGTAGGTCAGGCTGACGTCGACCGGCTCGCCCGCGGTCAGCTCGACCTCCCGGCGCTGTTCGTGCACCTGCATGATGGACGTGAAGATGTCCCCGCCCTCCGGCAGGTTCACGCCGTCGAAGACGGTCTGGCCGGCAACGGTGAGGCGGAGGTCGCCGGGGCCGGTGACGCCGAAGGTGTGCGTGCCGCTCTGCTCCGGGAGGAACGTGCCGGCGATCTCGACCGAGGCGAGCGTGCCGATGTCGAGCCCGGACGGCAGTTCACCGATCCAGTCGATCCTGGCTTTGCGCAAGGAAAACCGCGCGAGTTCGGTGCCGTCGGCGGCGCGGGCCGTCGCGCGGAGCCGGAAATTGTCGGTGACATCCGGGGCTTCGCCCCAGGTCGGGGGCTTCGCCACCCGAGGCCCCCAAGAAATGTCGGTGGCCGTCGGTAACGTCGTCCGCGGATCGGCACCGGGGGCGTAACCGAGCTCGGTGCCCGGGGGAACGGCCGCTTTCAGGCCGTCGAGAGGGGAGACGACGTGATCGGGGAACACGGTGGCGCTGCCGCCGCCGAGGATCTTGGGGTCCGCGGCGAGCGCGCCGATGAGCGCGATGCTCTGCGGCTCGCGCAGGGGCAGCACGCCGGTTTCGTTGCGGAGCAGCACGAACGACCGGTGCGCGACCTCGCGCGCGACCGCGTCTCCGTCCACATCGGACCCTTTCGGCGCGGGGCTGCCGCCGAGCGCGCCGGTCCGGTCGGCGAGCAGGAGCACGCGGCGGACCATGGCGTCGACGACGGCTTCGTCGACTTCGCCGCCGCGAACCGCTTCGGCGAGCCGTTCCCCGAACACCGTGCGGGGGCCGGGCATGGCCACGTCGAGGCCGCCGTTGGCGGAGGCGACGGTGTCGCGCGCGGCCAGCCAGTCGGAGACGACGAAGCCGTCGAAGCCCCATTCGTCGCGCAGCACGCCGTTGACCAGTTCGGCGTGCTGGGTCATCGTGACGCCGTTGACGCTGTTGTAGGCGGCCATGATCCCCCACGGCTTCGCGCGCCGGACGATGAGTTCGAACGGCGCGAGGTAGAGCTCGCGCAGGGCGCGCTCGCTGACGCGCACGTCGGCGGTGAAGCGTTCGGTCTCGAAGTCGTTGGCGACGAAGTGCTTGACCGTGACGGCGACCCCGCCGTCCTGCACGCCGGTCACGTAGCCGGCGCCGATCATCCCGGTGAGGAGGGGGTCTTCGGAGTAGCACTCGAAGTGCCGGCCGCCCAGCGGCGAGCGGTGGAGGTTCACCGTCGGGGCGAGCAGCACGTGCACGCCCTTGCGCCGGGCTTCCTGGGCGAGCAGGCGGCCTGCCCTGACCGCCAGGCGCGGGTCCCAGCTCGCGGCGAGTGCCGTGGGGCTGGGCAGGGTCACCGAGGGGTCGTCCGGGCTCCAGCGCGTCCCGCGGACGCCGACCGGGCCGTCGGAGAGCACCAGCGAGGCGAGCCCGATCCGCGGCAGCCCGGGCAGGGACCAGACGTCCTGGCCGGCGAGCAGGCTCGCCTTGGCGTCCAGGTCGAGCTCGGCCAGCAGCGCCTCGACGTCGAAGCTCATGGCACCCTCCGCGATCGGTCCTGCCGTCACCCTACCTGGCGGTGAGTAGTGAACGTTATAATTCCGTGACATTTTCTGCCGTAGGCTCGGGATCATGACCCGGGCCAGGGGCGCCGACCGCCGAGCCAGCATCGTCCGAGCGGCGTTCGAGGTTATCGCCGAACGCGGCTATCGCGGCACCTCGCTGGCCGCGGTCGCCGAGCGCGTCGGGCTGACGCAACAGGGCCTGATGCACTACTTCCCCACGAAGGAAGACCTGCTGACGGCGGTGCTGGAGACCCGCGACGAGTGGGACCTGCTGCACTTCGGCCACGCGCGGGAGGGCGACCCCTCGGCGATGACGGTGAACCAGCTGGCGGACCTGGTCGACTACAACGCGACCCGCCCGGGCATCGTCCAGACGTACACGGTGCTCGCGGCGGACAGCGTCACGGAGGACCACCCGGCCCGGAAGTACTTCCAGGACCGCTACACGCGGGTGCGGGCGGGCATGACCCAGATGCTCGAGCGCCACCGCGACGAACTCCCGCCGGGCACCACCCCGGAACAGCTGGCCCCGCTGGCGATAGCCATCCTCGACGGCCTCCAGCTGCAGTGGCTCCTCGACCCGGCGGAGGTCGACATGTCCGCCGGGTTCCGCACGTTCCTGACCCTGCTGGGAGTGAAACCGGACTGACGATCGGCGCGTCCCACGCCGGCCGCGCTCCGCGTCTCAGCGGGTCGAGCCGGGGCCGGCCAGCGCGTCGACGTCGTTGGCGTGCATCGGCTCGCCGCAGTGGGCGCAGCGCAGGTCGACGCTGCTGATCTCGCCGCACGCGTGGTGGCGGTAGAGCACCGGGGGGCCCGCCTCGCCCGCCAGCCACTTGTCACCCCAGCGGATCATCACCATCAGCATGTCGACCAGTTCGGTGCCCTTCTCCGTCAGGACGTACTCGTAGCGCGGCCGGCGGTCGTACGGGCGGCGCTCGAGGACCTGCTCGTCGACCAGGTGGTTCAGCCGCTCGGTGAGGACCTTGCGCGAGATGCCGAGGTCCGCCTGGAGCTGCTCGAACCGGCTGACCCCGGCCCACACGTCCCGCAGGATCAGCGGCGACCACGGTTCCCCGATGACGTCGAGCGTGCGCGCGATCGAGCACGCGGCCAGCTCGCTGAAGTTCGTGCGCTGCATGAGGCCAGAATAGCACTTCGGGTTCCCTTAAGGAACTTAAGCTGCTACGGTCCCGGAGTCTCCTGAAGGAACCCCGAAGGGAAAGCCACGATGAGCAAGGTCTTCAGCGCCCACGCCGTGTCGGTCGACGGCTACATCACCGGCCGCGGCGCCCGCCCGGGTCAGGGACTCGGCGACGGCGGGACGCTCTTCGACTGGTACTCCGACGGGGACACCCGGAGCCGGGTCTTCGACTTCTTCACCCTCAGCGAGCCCAGCGCCCGCGTCTTCGACTCGCTCGCCGGCCGGGTGGGCGCGATCGTGGCGGGCCGGAACACCTACGAAGACTCGGAACACTTCGGTGGCGGCAGCCCCCACCCGAACGCCCCGCTCTTCCTGGTCAGCCACCGGCCCGCGCCGGAGCTGACCGAGCGGCAGACCCTCGCCGGCAACGTCGAAGACGCGATCGCGGCGGCCCGGGAGGCAGCCGGCGGCAAGGACGTCGGCCTCATGGGCGGCGGCGTGCTGGCCTCGGCACTGCAGGCCGGCCTGGTCGACGAAATCGTGCTCCACCAGGTCCCGGTCCTGCTCGGCGGCGGCCGGTCGTTCTTCCGGGAGCTGCCGTCGCACGTGCGGCTCAGCCTGGTCGAGGCCGTGGCCGCGCCCGGCGTCACCCACCTCCACTACGCCGTCGCCTGAACCCCTACCCCAGCAGGGAGCCGACCATGCTCGACACCGACGTCCGCCGCGTCCTCGCCACCACCGCGATCGGGCACCTCGCCACCGTCCTGCCCGACGGCGCGCCCCACTCGGTCCCGGTCTGGGTCGCCGAGGAGGGCGACCGCATCGCCATCCTGACCTGCCCGGACTCGCGCAAAGCCCGCAACCTGCGGCGTGACCCGCGCGTCGCGCTCTCGCTGACCCCGCCGGACAACCCGTTCGAACCCGTGATCATCCGCGGCCGGGTGGCCGAGTGGATCGAGGGTGACGCCGCCTGGGAGATCGTCGACCGGATCGCGACGAAGTACATCGGCGGGCCGTACACGCGGGAGCAGCAGCGGGTTGTCGCGCTCATCGAGGTCGAGTGGCAGAGCGCCGGCACGCGCTGACGCACTGCTCACCGCAAGCGCGGCTGGGCCACCACGCCGCGCAGCCGCTGGAGCGTGCGCAGCGTCGTCTCCAGGTCCGCCGGCGGCACCTCGGCCGCCACCTCCTCCGCCCACTCGGCCTGCGCCTCCCCCAAGGCCCGCATCGCCGTGCGAGCCCGCCGCGTCAGCGACAGCATCGGCGCCCGCGCGTCGGCCGGGTTCGGCAGGCGGTCCAGCATTCCGTTGCGCAGCAGGCGGTTCACCGTCTCCTGCACACTCTGGCGGCGCAGCCCGCGGCGGCGCGCCACCTCGGCGGCGGTCGCCGGGCCGTCCTCGAGGAAGCCGAGGACCTGCCACTGCGCGGCGGTCAGCCCGACCGGCCCGGTCAGCGCGTCGCCCGCGGCGAGGAAGCCGCCGTTGCACGCGAAGACCGCGTCGATCACGCGGGTGAAGGTCTCGGCTCGATGCGACCGCATGCGTGCTAGTCTCGCACATCGACAGGTACCTGTCGAAATGGAGACGACCATGGACATGCCCCGCCTCGGTCCCGCGCACGACGCGCTGAAGGCGTTCGTCGGCGACTGGACCGGCACCGAGGAGCTCGCCGCCTCGCCGTGGGCGCCGGCCTCGACCGCGCGTGCCGACTGCGAATACCGCTTGGCCCTCAACGGTTTCGCCGTGGTCCAGCACTACCGGCAGCGCCGCGACGACGGGTCGGAGTTCCTCGGCCACAACGTCTTCACCGCCGATCCGGCCACCGGCGAGACGCTCTGGTACGGCTTCGACAGCTACGGCTTCCCGCCCGAGTCGCCCGCCCGCGGGACCTGGACCGGCGCGACGCTGACGCTGGAGAAGCAGACCGCGCGCGGGGTGGCCCGGCACCGGCTCACGCCCGAGGGCGGGGCGCTGACGCACGAAATCGACGTCCGGATGGGTGAAAACCCGGAGTACAGCCCGTTTTTGCGCGCGCGGTACACCCGGAAGGACCAGTAGCGAACCCGAAACTGTCGGACCCCCGGAGTAGAGATGGAGGCGTGTCCGGAACCGCCGAGCCGCCCCCGCTGATCGGGGTCGAGAACGTCAAGATGCCCGAGTGGGCCCGCGTCGACGAACGCGTGGCCGCCGCGGGCTTCGGCCAGGCCGTGCGCGCGCTGCCCACCGCGATCTCGGTCGTGCTGCGGCTGGCGTGGCGCACTTCGCCGCGGCTGACGCTGCTGGCCGGCGTCGTGCACGTGGTGTCCGGCTGCGTCACGGCGTTCGGCCTGCTCGCCACCGCGAACGTCTTCACCGCGCTGCTCGAACAGGGCCCGACCCCGGAACGCGTGCTGCAGTCGTTGCCGGCGATCGCGGTCGTCACCGGGTCGTACGCGGCGCGGGCGGTGCTGGACGCGGCCGTCGCCGCCGTCGAAGGCGCGCTCCGGCCCCGGGTCACCGCGGCGGCGGACGACGCGGTGACGGCCGCGGTCGTGCGCGTCGGGCTGATCGCGTTCGAGGACGCGGACTTCCGGGAACTGGCGCGGCAGGGCGCCCGGTTCGGGGTGCGGGCCATCGAGACGAGCCTGCGGCGGCTGGCCGACCTGACGTCCTCGGTGATCTCGCTGGCGGCGGCGATGCTCACGGCCGGGCTGCTCAACCCGTGGCTGGCCCCGGTCCTGCTGCTCGCGGCGGCGGCCGACGGCTGGGCCGCCGCGCGCGTCGCGAAGCTGAACTACCGGCACTTCCTCGACACCGTCGGGCGCAACATCCGCAAGTCGGTCGTCGAAGAGGTCGCCACCTGGCGCTCGATGGCCCTCGAACGGCACGCCCTGACGCTGCAGGAGCCGTTGCTGGGTGAGTACCGGCGCATCTCGCGCAGCCTCACGCGAGAGGAGATCCGGCTGGCGCACCGGAGCAACCTGGTGCGCACCAGCGGGCGGGCGGCGGCCGGCTTCGGCACCGCCGTCGCCTACCTGGTGCTCGGCTGGCTGCTCTACTCCGGCGGGATGGAGCTGGCGCTGGCCGGCACCGCGGTACTGGCGATGCGCACGGCGTCGACGGCGCTGTCCAACACCATGCGCGCGGTCAATTCGCTGTACGAAGACTCCTTCTACATCGGGTTCTACAACCAGCTGCTCGCGGAATCCCGGAAGCGGCAACCGCCGCCGACGTCGGTGACCGCGCCCCCCGACCCGGCCGAGATCCGGCTGGACGGCGTCACGTTCACCTACCCGGGGCGGGACACCCCGGCGCTGCAGGACGTCTCGGTGACGATCCGGCGCGGCGAGGTGGTCGCGCTGGTCGGCGAGAACGGCTCGGGCAAGACCACCCTCGGCAAGCTGCTCACCGGGCTCTACCCGCCGGACGAGGGCACGGTCCACTGGGACGACGTCGACCTGACGCGGGCGGACCCGGCATCGGTGCACGCGAACATCGCGGTGATCGCGCAGGAACCGGCGGAGTGGCCGATGACGGCGGCGAACAACATCACGGTCGGCCGCCTCGGCCGGCCGGACCCGGACAGGCAGGCGTGGCGCGAAGCGGTCGACTACTCGGGCGCGGACGAGGTGATCAGCTCCCTGCCCGCCAAGGAGCACACGGTCCTGTCGAAGAAGTTCGACGAGGGCCACGACCTTTCCGGCGGCCAGTGGCAGCGCATGGGCATCGCCCGCGGCATCTACCGGGACGCCTCGGTCCTGGTGGCCGACGAACCGACAGCGGCGCTCGACGCCCGCGCCGAAGCCCGCGTGTTCGCCGGGCTCCAGCACGCGAGCCGCTCGGACCGCGGCCGCCGCACGACGGTGCTGGTGACCCACCGGCTGGCCAACATCCGCTCGGCGGACCGGATCCTGGTGCTGGAGAAGGGAAAACTGATCGAGGAAGGCACCCACGACGAGCTGATCCGCGCGGGCGGCCTCTACCACGAGCTGTACGAGATCCAGGCCCGCGCCTACCGCAACGGACAACCATGACGGCGCACCCAACCACCCGACGCCGCCAGCACCCCCACCCCGCCGGGCCACAAAGCGGCGAGCTGAGCCACCCAGCCGACCCGCACCCACCCGGTCAGCCCGCGCACCCACACGGTCGCCCGCGCACCCAGGCGGTCAGCCCGGGTACCCAGCCGGTCGCCCACGTATCCGGGCGGTCGGCTCGCGGCCAACTCCCCAGGCACGCAAACCGGCCCTTCAGGTACGCGAGCCGACCCTCCAGACACGCGAACTGACCCTCCAGACACGCGAACTGACCCTCCAGACACGCGAGCCGACCCCCCCAGACACGCGAACTGACCCTCCAGGCACGCAAGCCGACCCTCCAGGCACGCGCGTTCGCCGGTCCGGTTCGCGTCACTCGCGTGATCGGGCACGTCACTCGCGTGATTGGGCACGTCACTCGCGTGATTGGGCGCGTATCTCGCGTGATTGGGCGCGTATCTCGCGTGATTGGGCGCGTATCTCGCGTGATTGAAGGGTCATCTCGCGTGATTGGGGGGACGACACGGGTCAGGTGGCCAGGGTGAGGGAGCCCAGGTGGGAGAAGTGGGCGGCGAGGCGGGAGCCGGGGCGGACCGGGACCGCGTCCGTCATGCCGCCGGTCAGGACCAGCCAGCCCGGCTCCAGGGCCAGGCCCCGTGCCGCGAGGCTGTTCGCCGCCAGGGCCAGGGCTTCCGCCGGGTGGCCCTGGACCGCCGCGCCCGTTGCGGTGTCGACGATCTGGCCGTCGACCTCCAGCAGGGCGGCCTCCAAGGAGAGGTCCAGCGAAGAGGGCGGCAGCCCCACCGGGCCCACACTGAAGTACGCCGACGAGCCGTTGTCCGCGACGGCGTCCGGGAGGGTGAACCGGTAGTCCGCGTACCGGCTGTCGATCACCTCGATGCCGCCGTACACGCGGTCGACCGCGGACAGCGCCGTCGCCGCCGTCACGCCCGGGCCCGCCAGCCGGCGGCCCAGCACGAAGACCAGCTCCGGCTCCGCGCGCGGGTGGATCAGCGCGTCGTGCGGCACCGGTGCGCCCGCCGGCAGCACCATCGCGTCGGTCAGCCAGGCCAGCAGCGGCGCGTCGATGCCCATCCGCTGCTGCTTGGCCCGGGACGTCAGGCCCAGCTTCACCCCGATCAGCGTCTCGCCGCGGGCCCGGCGCTGCCGCAGGGCCTCGTCCTGGATCGCGTACGCCGTGTCGACGTCCAGATCCGGCCAGTCAGCCGAGAGCGGCTCGCGCTCCGAAACCGTCCCCAGCAGCGCAGCGGCCGCCTCACGCACGTTCACGATTCCTCCGGAGAAGCGGGAGCGAAGACCGCGGTGACACTGCCGACCCCGGCGATCGTGGTGACGATCGTGTCGCCCGGTGACACCGGGATCGCCCGGGTCATCGACCCCGGCAGCACGACGTGCCCTGGCTCCAGGGTGACCCCCAGCGGCCCCACCGTGTTCGCCAGCCACACCAGTGAGTTCAACGGCGACCCGAGCACCGCGCCGCCCGCGCCCGTCGCCGCCACCGAACCGTTCTGGTAGAGGACGCAGCCGGCCAGCCGCAGATCCACCGAACCCAAGGCCGTCGGGCTGCTCCCCAGCACCACCCCGCCGGAAGACGCGTTGTCCGCGATCGTGTCGAACAGGGAGATCTTCCAGTCCTGGATGCGGGAATCGACGATCTCCAGCGACGGCAGCACGAACTCGACCGCCCGCACCGCGTCGGCGACCGTCACACCCGGGCCGCGCAGGGCCGAGCCGAGCACGAACGCGATCTCCGGCTCGATCCGCGGCTGCAGGAACGCCGACGTCGGGATCGGCTGGTGCTCCAGGTGGAACATGCTGCCGGTCAGGTGCCCGTAGTCGGGCTGGTCGACGCCCATCTGCCGCTGCATCGCCGCCGACGCGAGGCCGACCTTGTGGCCGCGGACGGCGTCGCCGCCCTCGACCCACTGCCGGACCTGCTCCTGCTGGATCCGGTACGCGTCCTCGACGCCCGCGTCCGGATACGTCTTGATCAGCGGCTCGATCGGCTCGCGCGTGGCATAAGCCCGCGCCAAAGCCGAAGCGGCCTCCTGCACCTCACTGACGTCCACCACCGGAACTCTGCCGCGCGCACCCCGCGGGCACAAGCAACGACGTTCCGCTCAACGGAACTCTCGCCAGACAATCTCTTGCGCGCGAGATAAATCGGGCGTAGCGTGGACGACACCACCAGGAAGGGACGTGAGGGACATGGCACCGACCCAGGCCGAGGTCACCAAGCTCGCCGAAGTCCGCGACGCGCTGCGCGAGCGCCACCTGCGCCCGGCCGCCGAACGCCCGGCGACGAACGGCCGCGGCATCCACCACACCGCGCTGATCTCCAGCGACGTCGAGCGGACGATCGAGTTCTACCAGGACATCCTGGGCTTCCCGCTCACCGAGCTGATCGAGAACCGCGACTACCCCGGCTCCAGCCACTTCTTCTTCGACGTCGGCAACGGCAACGCGGTCGCGTTCTTCGACCTGCCCGGTCTGGACCTCGGCCCGTACGCGGAAGTCCTCGGTGGACTGCACCACCTGGCACTGTCCGTCACGCCCGAACGGTGGAGCGCCATCAAGGACAAGCTCGACGAAGCCGGCGTCCAGTACCTGCTGGAGAGCAAGACCTCCATCTACCTGTCCGATCCGGACGGTGCCCGCGTCGAGTTGATCTCCGACCCCCTCGGCGAGATGTACGGCGAGAAGATCGGCTGAAAGCGTGGTCCGGGCGTCGCGCGCCAACTAGCCTGTGCGCGACGCCTGGAGGTCCGATGTCCGACTGGTCCCTCTCCCGCGCGAAGGCGCGGCTCGATCACCGCGAGCGGCTCGACGAACTCACCGCGCGCACCCGGTTCGAGGTGCGCCTGCACCTGAACGAGCCCGCGACGAACGGCGCCTACGACGAGCTCACGAGCATCTTCGCGATCGGGCACGGCGAGTGCGCCGCCCTCCTCGCGCACCACCGGCTGCTGCCGTGGTGGGAACGTGTCCTGCTGTTCCGCTACGCGCGACGGATGCACGGCAAGGCGATCAGCCGCAGTGTCGGCGCGGTTCCCGCCGAGGTGGCGCCGCAGGCGGCCCGCGCGTTCGGCGCCGAGATCGCCGAACTGGCCCCCGGCTCCGGGGACACCGGCGCGAAGTACGACCTGCAGGGCCGCGGCCTGCTGACCGTGTTCCGGATCGCCGTCGGCGCCAAGGGCGCGACCTGGGCCGACCGCCACGAAGTCGCGACGACGTCCGCCCGCAACATCCTGACCTGCGCCGCGACCTTCGCCCGCCGGAAGCCGTGGCACATCGTGTGGCCGGTCTACCGCGTGCGCGGCCTGCGGCTCTGGAAGCTTTGACGCCCACCGCGCGTTCCACCGGTATGAACGCAGAGGAGATCCTCGCCGGCGCGAACACGATCGCCGTGGTCGGCCTGAGCCGCGACCCGGCGAAGGCAGCACACGGCGTCCCGGCGGTCCTGCAGGCCCACGGCTTCCGGATCATCCCGGTGCACCCGACCGCGACCGAGCTGCTCGGCGAAAAGGTGTACCGGTCGCTGAAGGACATCCCGGAGCCGGTGGACCTCGTCGACGTCTTCCGGCCGTCCCCCGAAGCGCCGGGCATCGCCCGGGACGCCGTCGAGATCGGCGCCAAGGCGCTGTGGCTGCAACAGGGGATCGTCTCCGCCGAAGCACGCCGCATCGCCGAAGAGGGCGGGCTCGCCTACGTCGAGGACCGCTGCACCGCCGTCGTCCGCGCGACCGCCTCGATCTCGAAGAGCTAGCCGGACGCTCCGAAGTGGACGATCCGGTGGTTGCCCGGCTCGGCGACCCAGACACCGCCCGCGCCGTCGTCGGCCATGTCCCTCGGTGAACTGATCGGCTCGGCCGTGCCGGGCAGCTCGGCGCCCGTGCGGGTGTCGAACCGGGCCACGCGCCCGGTGTCGTCGACCAGCAGCCGCCCGGCGTGGTCGAGCGCGACACCGCGGGGCCGGGCCAGGCCGCCGAACTCGCGCACGAACCCGCCCTGCCACGAAAACTGCACCACGCGGCGGTTGCCGGTGTCGGCGACGTAGACGTTGCCCGACGCGTCGACCGCCACCCCTTCCGGCGCCTTGAGCCGCCCGGCCAGGACGCGCACGAGCGCGCCGTCGCGGGTGAACGCCTGGACCCGGTCGTTCCCGGTGTCGGCCACCCACACGCGGCCGCGGACGTCGACGGCGATCCCGGACGGCTCGCGGAACTGCCCCGGTCCGGCGCCGGGTCCGCCGAACGCACGCGGGAGCGCGGCGACTTCACTGCTGGTCACGGCACCAGGATCACCGGCCGCAAGCCACGGCGGCCAGCGTCCGGACGAGTGTTCAGCGATTGTTCCGCCCCCGCTCACCAGCTCCAGCGGGAGCACGTCCGCCGGTCGAGGAAACTGTACGCGGGCAGCGGCCCGAGCCAGTCGGCCTGGACGCCGTCGCCGGGCGCGAGCGCGGCCACGGTGTCCCGGACGACCAGCAGGTCGCCCAGCCCGACCAGGAACGCCCACCGCTCGTCGGCGCTCTCGCCCGCCGGCAGCGCCACGGAGTCGCGGGCGCGTTCGGCGACCTGGGCGAGCAGGACGTCCGAGCGGGCCGCCCGCCACGCCGACCCGGGTTCGGTGAACCGCAGGCAGACGTGCACCTCGGCCAGGCCGTCGAGCCGGTCGAGGTCGGCGCGGTAGGTGTCGGCGGCCGGGGCGAGCACTTCGGTGCGGACGGTGTCTTCGTCCTCGGCCACGGTGCCGAACCGGACCGGCAGCACCGGGCCGCCCTCGACGAGCGCGGACACCATCGCCAGGTGCACCGCCGGGTCGGGCTCGGGGTCGCCGACGACCATGGCGAGGTCCTCCCAGCCGACCGAGCGCGGTGCCCGCGGGTGCCCGGCCCGCACGACGCCGTAGAGCTGCAGCGTCACGGCTGTTCGACGGGGATGGCCGGTTCCACCGGCACCGCGACGGCCGGTGTCGGCGGCGGGGGCGGGATCAGCCCCGTCGTCTGGCCGAGGCCCTGTGAGATCTGCCCGGGCGCCGTCGTGTTCTGCAGCCGTTGCATCGCTTCGAGGTACCGGATGTAGGTGTCGACACTGGCGATGACGATCCGTGCTTCGATCGCCAGCAGCTCGATCCCGATCACCGACACCCGCACCGAGGCGTCGATCACGAGTCCCTTGTCGAGCAGGATGTCGAGCGTGTCGGCGAGGCCGCCGCCGGCCTGTCCCGGTCTGGTCACTGCACTCCTTCGGTGGTGGGGATGTCGTCGAGGGCGGCGCGGATCTCGGCGAACCGGAGTTCCAGCGCGATCAGGGCCTGGCCGAGCGCTTCGACCTGGGCGGGGGTGAGGGTGCCGGCGTCGAGCCGCCGCAGCGCCTGCCGCTCCAGCACTTCCTTGAGGACGTCGAGCACGGTGACGACGAGGTGCCCGAGCCCGCGGCCGGCATCGGCGGCGATCCGCTGGGTCATCCGGGTGTCCCGTCCAGCCCGAGCAGCAGCAACCGCAGGTCGAGCCGCACGAGATCGATGCCGGCGAGGGAGATGATGACGTCCCCGGTGACGACGGCCCCGCGGTGCACGACCCGGTCGAGCAGATCGACGATGGCTTCGGCGGCGTTGGTGCCGGTGGGCGTGAAGACCTCGGCGAGCAGGTCCGGCTCAGCCATTCGCCGTCGCTCCGAGCTCGACGTCGGTGAACGAGTACGGCGGCCACGGCCCCGATGTCTCCACCGTCGCCCCCGCCGCGCTCAGCTCGCGGGCGAACCACTCCGCCTCCGCGTGGAAGGCCGCCTCCCGGCCCGTCTCCACCAGGAACGCCGTGTTCATCAGCACTCCGTGCGGCCGCGCGCGCTCCACGCTGTCCGCCGCGTGCCGCCGTAGCGCGTCCGCGAGCCGGCCGGCCGCGCCGGCCACGTCCTCCCGGGCCCGCTGGATCGCCTTCAGCCGTTCGCGCCTGCGGACGAGGTACTGCGTTCCCGTCAGGCCCGTCGCGTCGGGCCGGGTCGTCGCCGCCGGCTCGGTGTGGCGGATCCGCACCCCCCACTCGCGGTGGCCGGCCACCTCGTCGAGGCAGTCGCGCGCCTGGTCGTAGCCCGCCTCCAGGAGCCGGCGAGCGGCATCCTCGCCGTCGAGGACCGTGCCGAACCTCAGTGGCAGCACCGGCTCGCTGCGGAACACCGCGCGCACCACGGTGTCGTGCTCGCGGGCCAGCTCGGCGAGGGTGCCGTCGACCGGGTCGAGCGTGTCGATGCGGTCGAAGCGCGCCGGCGCCACCTCGGCCACGACCACGCCGAGGTCGCGGTAGCCGATCAGCCGCGGTACCGGACCGATGTCCAACGTGGCCGGACGGTTGCGGGTGATCGCGTACGCGCACAGCCAGTTTCCGGTGCTCACCGGGGTTCTTCCCTCCCGCCCGGCGCGGGTAGCCGGGCCTCCAGTTCGGCGACGCGCGCCGCCAGATCGGTCGTCCCCAGTTCCGCGCGCGCGGCATTCGGGGCGAAGAACGGATCGTTCGTCCACCAGTCCATGCCCATTTCCCGGGCGGTCTGCGCGGACGCGATGAACAGCCTGATCCGCAGGGTCAGCAATTCGACGTCGACAACACTGACGCCGATGTCACCGGCGATGACGACGCCCTTGTCCAACACGCGTTCCAAAATGTCCGCCAACGAATCAGACGAAGTGCCCAATCGTGTCGACCTTCCTTTCAGGAATCGGTGGTACCCCGGGTGAACCGGCGCAGCCGCTCACACGCGGCGAGCTCGCCGTCGGCGTCGACGTCGACCCGGTAGGTGGCCATCACGCTGGTGGAGTCCGGGATCCGGGCCAGCTCGACGACGTCGACGAGCACGGACCAGCCCCCGTCACCCCGGCTGCGGATCCCGGTCACGGCATGCGGAGTGAGCCCCGTCACCATGGCGAACTGGTCCTTGGCAGTCCGAATGGCGTCGGCGGCACGCAGCCGGGAAACGGATTTCCCGGCGGCTTCGGGGGAATTCTTGTTTTGGGCAGGGAGCGGCAGTGGCGATTCCGGCATCGCTTTCCTCGTCGCAGGTAGGGTGCCCACCGTAGCAACACGGAGGATCATGTGCAGCGCCGTCAAGGGACGGCATTTTTCACCGGTTCGCGCGCACTATTGGGCGATCCGCGGCAACCGGCGGAGACGAACGGCGCAACGCGCGGACACCCAGGGGAACCAATTTCCCGAAAACAGCCGATTGATTACGATCGAGTAACGTCCACGAGGCGGTAGCCCACGCCCCGGACGGTCTCGATGGTGTGGGTGCCGAACGGCGCGTCGATCTTGCGCCGCAGATAGCCGATGTACACCTCGACGACGTTCTCGTCGCCGTCGTAGTGCGCGTCCCAGACGTGGCTCAGGATCTCGTTCTTCGACAGCGCCGCGCCGGCCCGCCGCAGCAGGAACTCCAGCAACCCGAACTCCCGCGCGGTGAGCTCGATCCGGCTTTGTCCCCTGTGGACGGTACGGGCGGAGGGGTCGAGCCGCAGGTCGCCCGCCTCCAGCACAGCCGGCCGGGCCGGGGCGCCGCGCCGCAGCAACGCCCGCAGCCGGGCGATGAGCACGACGAAGGAGAACGGCTTGGACAGGTAGTCGTCGGCGCCGAGGTCGAACGCGTCGGCTTCGTCGTACTCGCCGTCCTTGGCCGTCAGCATCAGCACCGGCGTCCAGTTCTCCGCCGCCCGCAGGCGTTTGAGCACCTCGTAGCCGGACAGCTCGGGCAGCATGATGTCGAGCACCACGACGTCGTACTCGTGCTCGGTCGCCCGCCAGAGGCCCTCACGGCCGGTGTGCGCGATGTCGGCGGTGAAGCCTTCGGCGACCAGTCCCCGCCGCAGCGTTTCCGCGAACTCGCGCTCGTCCTCCACGATCAGCAGGCGCACTACTCCTCCTTCGGCAGTTCGATCACCGGTAGCTCGATCACGAACCGCGCGCCCGGCTCGGCGGACTCGGCGTAGCGCGCGCGGCCGCCGTGGCGGGCCGCGATGCCGGCCACGATCGGCAGGCCCAGCCCGGTGCCGCCGTGCCCGCGCTGCCGCGACGCGTCGAGCCGGACGAACCGCTCGAAGATCCGCTCCCGGTCGGCCGGCCCGACGCCGGGTCCGTCGTCGCTCACTTCGACGACGGCGAAGTCGCCACGCACCGCGCTGCTGACCCGGATGCGCGAGCGCGCGTGCCCGCGCGCGTTGTCGACCAGGTTGCGCACCGCCCGCCGCAGCTGGGTCTCGCTGCCGTACACCTTCGCCGGCCCGGCGCGGACCTCGACGTCCACCGTGCTCTCGCCCCGGACGCGCTCGGCCTCCGCGCGGACGATGTCGTCGAGGTCGACCTCGGTGCGCTGCGGCCGGTCGGTCGCGTCGTCGGTGCGGGCCAGCATGAGCAGGTCGTCGACGAGTTCACGCAGCCGCGCGGTTTCCCGGCCGATCACCGGCACCAGGTCCCCGGCGCTCTCCGGGTGCCGCCCGGAGACGTCGAGCGCGGTGCTGATCGTCGACAGCGGCGAGCGCAGTTCGTGGCTGGCGTCCGCGACGAACCGGCGTTGCGCGGCCTGGGCCGACGCGAGCCGGGACAGCATTTCGTTGAGCGTCACGGCCAGGCGGTGCACCTCGTCGCCGCCCGGCGGCAGCGGCACGCGCGCGGCGAGGTCGCGCGTCGAGATCTCCGCGACGGTCCGGCGCATCCGCTCGACCGGCCGCAGCGCCGAACCGACCGCGCGGTAGACCGCCAGCCCGGCGATCGCCAGCAGCGGCACCGCGATCAGGCCGAGCAGCAGCGTCAACCGCGTCGACGCCTCCGTGACCGGTTCCAGCGAGCGCGCGGAAATCACGGTGAACGGGCCGCCCGGGCCGTTCACCTCCTGTGACACCACGCGGTAGTCGTCGTTGTCGCCGTTCAGCCCGAGCGGTAGCGTTTCGACGATCTCGTGCCCGGCGGCCGGGCGGGCCGCGGTCAGCGGCGGGTGCCCGACGATCGCCGGATCGCTCGCGATCGGCGTCCGCCGCGCGTCCAGCACCTGCGTGACGGCCTCGGTGTCGCCGGTGCTGGCGACGTCGCTCGCGCTCAGGTCGCGCGCGCCCTCGCGGATGAGCTGGATGGCGACCTGCCGCCCGGTGCTGCGGGCACTCTCGGTGACGCTGCGGTCGAGCGACTCTTCCAGCAGCAGCACCACGACCACGCAGCCGACGGCGATGGCCAGCGCGAGCGCGAACACCGCCACCGCGGTGGTGCGCATCCGGACGCCGGTCGCGGCGATCACCCTGCCCAGTTTCACCAACGCAGCGTAACCACGAACGAGGCGGGCGCGCGGGTGGACCAGCGACGGGACGCTCGCCGCCACCGGGTCACGCGCCCCGGCGGCGGCGCGGGACGGCGAGCCGTTCCTCGCGCAGGCGCTCGACCTCGGCCAGGCTCAACGGGCCGAGCGGGTGCCCGATCGTCCAGGCCAGCAGCAGGTCGGCCAGCGCGGGGTTGCGGGCGAGCGCCGGGCCGTGCAGGTAGGTGCCGACCACCCGGTCGGTCACCGCGCCCTCGGTGCCGTCGCCGTTGCCGGTGCCGCGCACGACCCGCCCGAGCGGCTCGCTGCCGTCGCCGAGCTTGCTGACGCCCAGGTGGTTTTCGAACCCGGTCAGGGCTTCCCCGGCCAGGAGCCGGGACGGCGTCGCCACCAGTTCGGCGACCGAGCGCTGCGGGCCCGGTTCGGTGGTGACGTCGAGCAGGCCGAGGCCGTCGTGGTCGACGCCGTCGAGGCCGCGGAACCGGGTGCCGAGCACCTGGAGGCCGGCGCACACGCCGAACACGACCGCGCCCCCCGCGACCGCCCGCCGCAGGCCGGGGTACTTGCGCAGGTGCGCGGCCGCGAGCACCTGGGCGCCGTCCTCGCCGCCGCCGAGCAGATACAGGTCCAAAGTGGACGGCACCGGCTCGCCGAGCCCGACGGGCACCACCTCGGCGTCGAGCCCGCGCCACTGCAGCCGCTTCCCGAGCACCTGGGCGTTGCCGGTGTCGCCGTAGGTACCGAGCACCTCCGGCAGCAGAAGTCCGATGTGGACGATCGAGTCAGCCACCCGGCAGCCTGCCCACCAGGTCGCGGAACGCGGTGTAGTTGGCGACCAGTTCGACGGCACCGGGCGGCAGCGCGTCGATCGCGGTGACCGGGTCCGGCTCGGCCCAGTGCGCGACTTCGGCGTAGCAGAGCCGGACGGAGAGATCGGCGCCGCGCTCGCCGGTGACGACCACCTGGCGCCCGCGCAGCCGTTCGAAGTGCACGTCCCACAGCCAGGACAGGTCCCGGCCGTCGGCTTCCTGGGCGTTGACCGCGACGACGACCGGGGTGTCCTCGTCCAGCACGCGCAGCGTTTCCACCCAGCCGGCCGGGTTCTTCGCCAGCATCACCCGCACGGAGTGCCGCGACCGCCGGATCGTCCGGTAGCGGCCGCCGATGTCGGTGATGGTCCGCAGCCGGGCCGCTGCGGTGTGCGGCGGCACGCCGAGCCGGTGCGCCGCGGCGAGCGCGAGCGCGGCGTTCGCGCGGTTGGCCTCGCCGGGAAGCCGCAGGTCGAGGTCGACCTGGCGGCCGCCCGGGGTGAGGACGAGTTCGCCGTCGAGTGTCCAGGCGGGTTCCGGCCTGGCGAGTCCGCACTCGCAGCTCCAGTGCCGCTCGTGGGTTTCGACGCGGCCCTCGCAGCGCGGGCACGCCGTCGAGTCGCCGGTCCAGCGGCGGCCCGTGCTCACCCACACGAGCTTCGCGGCCACGCTCGCCGCGGACGTCACCAGCACGTCGTCGCAGTTCGCGACGACCACCGTGCCGGGCAGTCCGGCGATGGCGGCCCGCAGGTCGCGTTCGGTGGCGCGGACCTCGCCGACCCGGTCCAGCTGGTCGCGGCTCAGGTTGAGCAGCACCAGGACGGCGGGCCGGACCTGGTCGGCCACCCACGGCACGTACGTCTCGTCGACCTCGAGGACCGCGTAGGGCGCGTCGGGGCGGGCGGTCAGCGCGGCGAGGACGCCGTCGGGCATGTTCGAGCCGTCGCTGTTCGCGGCGACCTCGGCGAGTGTCTCCAGCGCGCGGGTGAGCATCAGCGACGTCGTGGTCTTGCCGTTGGTGCCGGTGACGAGCACGACGGTGCGTTCGCGGCCGAGGCGGCGCAGGGCGGCCGGATCGAGAGCGAGCGTGACGCGGCCACCGATCATGCCGCCGCGGCCGAGCCCCGAGCTGCGTGACAGCCAGGCGGTCAGCCGCCCGGCGGCCACGGAAGCGCGGGTGCGGAGGGGACTTCGGACGGACACCGGCTGGATGGTGCCCGCCGGGCGCTGTGATTTTCCTGAGTCAGTGGCGCGGGTCTCTAGAGCGTGACGACGACCTTGCCGTGGACGTGCCGCGCGGCCTGCAGCGCGACGGCGTCGCGGATCTTTTCGACGGGGAAGACCGCGGCGACGGGCACGGTGAGCCGGCCGGCCGCGATGGCATCGGCGATCTTCGCCAGTGCGCCCGGCTCGGCGTCGGCGCCCCCGGTGGCCCGCACCCCGCCGGGCGGGTTCGGGCCGACGGAGATCGTGGAGATCCGCTCGGGCGGGACGCCGAGTTCGAGCGCGGCCTCCACCGTCTCCGTGCCGAAGAGGTCGGTCGCCGCGGTGATGTCGCCCAGTTCGCGGACCCGGCCGGCCAGGCCCGGTCCGTAGGTGACGGGTTCGGCACCGAGTTTGCGCAGGAAGGGGAAGGTGCCCTCGGCGGCGGTGCCGATCACGGTGGCGCCGGCGAGCCTGGCGAGCTGGACGGCGAAGATGCCCACCCCGCCGGCGGCCCCGCCGACCAGGAGGGTGTCCCCGGCCCGTAGGCCGACGGCGGCCAGCGCGGCGGCCGCGGCGGAGCCGGCGACCGGAAGGGTGCTCGCCACCTCGTCGCTGATGCCGTCGGGAGTGGGGAAGAACGCGTCGGACGCTTTGAGGACGACGAAGTCGGCGACGGCCCGCCCGAGCGCGCCGCCGTGGACGCGATCGCCGACGGCGGTTCCTCCCACCCCGGGTCCCACTTCGTCGACGACGCCGGCGAAGTCGTACCCGAAGCCGGACGGCAGGGTGATGCCGAACCGCGCGGCGGCCTCGGGTCGCGCGGCGAGGCCCCAGTCCATCGGGTTCAGCCCGGCGGCCGTGACGCGCACGCGCACCTCACCGTGGCCGGCGTGCGGCTCGGGGACTTCGCGCAGTTCGAGCACCTCGGGGCCACCGAACTTCTCGTAGACGACGGCTCGGCTCATCGAAACCTCCAGTTATGGGACTTGGTCCCGTCACCGTACACCCGATGACGGGACCAAGTGCCGTAAACTGTGCCGCATGGCCCGCTGGGAACCGAACGCACCGGAAAGGCTGAGCAAGGCCGCCCTCGAACTGTTCGCGGAGCGCGGCTACGAGAACACGACGGTGATCGACATCGCGCAGCGCGCCGGACTCACGAAGAGCACGTTCTTCCGGCACTTCCAGGACAAGCGGGAAGTGCTCTTCGGGGCGAGCACGCTGGCGGACCTGCTGGCCGCGGCGGTGGCCGCCGCGCCCGAGACGGCTGCGCCGCTCGAGGCCGTGGCTTGCGCCATGGACGCGGCCGGCCGGGAGGCGTTCACGGCCGAGCGACGCGAGTTCAGCGCCCAGCGACGGGCGGTGATCGGGGCACACCCGGAGTTGCAGGAGCGGGAGGCACTGAAGGGACTGGCCCTGACGGCGGCGATGACCGACGCGCTCCGGCGACGCGGGGTGCCCGAGGTGACGGCGAGCGTGGCCGCAGAACTGGGGGCGCTGGCGATGAAGATCGCCTACAGCCGGTGGATCGACGGAACGGCCGACGACTTCGGCGACGCCGCGCGGCGGGCGCTTGACGAGGTGCAGGCGGCCATCGGGCGGTAAGCCGCTCCCCGAAGCCGGAAACCGCGTTCCCCGGGTGCACTCGCATCGAGTGGCTTGGGCCGCGGAAACCACCCTCCCCGCGGGGGCGCCCCCCCGGGTCCAGCGTATCGACGCCGACCGACAAGAACCGCGGAAGAACGCGAGCCCGAGCCGGTTTGTCCACATTGCGGCCGGCCTGTTGATGCCCGCTCAACTATTCACACATCTGAACACCCCCCCCCGTCGAACCCGTCGAAATCCCCCGATGACAGCCGCGCAACCGCCATAGGTAGGAAACTTAACCATCGGATGTTGAACCAATTAGCTTCCGCAACTACTCGCATTGTTGCGAGTCATTCCAAGATCTTCCCCAGATACATCGGAGGTGTTACCGTCCAACCCCAGCCAGCGGAAAGGCGTACCGCTGAGCGGGAATCTGTCCAACGGAGGGCAACGTGGGACCGGAGCGCGGGCTTGAACAAAGCGGAACTCTCGAACGCGGGCTCGCCGTGCTGGAGCACGTCGGGCGGCACCAGGAGATTTCCACCAATGCGATCGCGCGGCAACTGGGGCTTTCCCGCAGCGCCGCCTACCGCATCGTCGGCACCCTGAAGAACCTCGAGTACCTCGAAGCCGACCAGGTCACCGGGCGGGTGCGGCTGGGGACCCGGCTCGTCGAACTCGGGGCGCGGGCGATGGCCGCGACCGATCTGCACCGGTGTGCTCCGCGGTACCTCGCGTCGCTCGCCGAACGGTCCGGCGAAACCACCTACCTCGCCGTTCCCGACAACGACACCATGGTCTACGTCGCCACCGAACGCAGTGCCAGCGCCGTCACCCTCGCTTGCCGGCTCGGGACGCGGCGGCCGCAGCACGCGACGTCGCTCGGGAAGGCCTGGCTCGCCGCGCTGCCCGAGGGCGACCGGCTCGAACGCGTCCGGCGGATGAAGCTCGATTCCCTCACCCTCAAGACCATCATCGACCCGCACCGGCTGCTCGACGAACTCGCGAAGACCAGCCGCCGCGGCTGGGCGATCGACGAGGTCGAGAACGAGCCGGACGTCGGCTGCGTCGCCGCCGCCGTGCGGGACCACTCGGGACGGCCGATCGCCGCCATCAGCATCGCCGGGCCCGCTCCGCGCGTGCTGCGCCGCCTCGACGAACTCGGTGCCTCCGTGGCCGGGACCGCCGCCGCCCTCTCCCTGCGGCTCGGGTACGTCCGGAGCCGGCCGGCCTGAGCACCCCACCCGGCAAAAGGAGCCGACGTGACCTGGATCCAGGACTACCAGCCGGCGGGCGGGCTGTGGGTTTCCGCGCTGCTCGCCGCGCTCCCGATCATCGTGCTGCTCGTTTCGCTCGGGGTGATCCGCTTCTCCGCGCACCTGTCCGCGGCGCTGGCGCTGGTCACCGCGCTCGGTGTCGCCCTGCTGCTCTACCGGATGCCGGCCGCGCTGGCGTTCGACTCCGCGGCGATGGGCGTGGTGTTCGGCGTGTGGTCGGTGGCCTGGATCGCCTTCCACGCCGTGTACTTCCACAACGTCACCGTCGCCACCGGCCGGTTCGACGCGATCAAGCGGGTGCTCGCCGGGTTCAGCGAGGACCGGCGGCTGCAGGCGCTGCTCATCGCGTTCAGCTTCGGCGCGCTGCTCGAAGGCGTCGCGGGCGGCGGATCGCCGATCGCGATCACCGCGGCGATGATGGCCGCGCTCGGGTTCCCGCCGGTGAAGGCCGTCGTGCTGGCGCTGCTGGCGAACACCGCGCCGGTCGCGTTCGGCGGCCTGGGCAACCCGCTGATCGTGCTCGGCAGGCTGACCGCGCCGATCATGCACCTCAAGCCGGACCGGGCGACCGAGCTGTTCTCGGCGGCGGTCGGCCGTCAGGTGCCGGTGCTGGCGCTGATCATCCCCGCGTTCCTGGTCGTGGTCCTGGCCGGCTGGAAGCGCATGCTCGAGGTGTGGCCGGCGGTGCTGACCGCCGGGCTCGCCTTCGCGGCCATGCAGTTCGTCGCGTCCAACTACATCAGCGCCAGCCTCGTCGACGTCCTCGCCGCGCTCACCGCGATGGCCGCGCTGTGGATCCTGACCCGGTTCTGGCAGCCCGCGACGGTCTGGCGCTTCGAGGGCGAGGAAGCCCCCGCGGCCAAGAGCCTCGGCGCCGCCCAGGCCGAGCGCGGGGCGCTGTACGCGTGGATGCCCTACATCATCCTGATCCTGGCCATCTTCCTGTCGCGGATCGGCACGATCTTCAAGAACCTCCCGGTCTGGCTCGACCTGACGAAGCTGCTGCACAAGGCCGACTGGATCTTCGCCTGGCCGGGGCTGCACAACCACGTCGTCCAGCACCCGCCGATCACCGCGAAGAACGCGCCGTACGCGGCGACACTGACCGTCGACTTCCTGTTCTCGCCGGGCACGGTCGCCCTGCTCGCGGCGGTGATCGCCGGCTTCGCGATGGGCGGGCGGCCGAAACTGCTGCTGACGACCTACCGGAAGACGCTGCACCAGATGCGCTGGGCACTGGCGACGATCTTCATGATCCTGGCGATCGCGTTCGTGATGAACTACTCGGGCGCGACGCAGACACTGGGCCTGGCCCTGGCGACGACCGGCGTGGTCTTCCCGCTGTTCTCGGCGTACATCGGCTGGCTGGGCGTGTTCCTCACCGGCTCGGACGCGTCGACGAACAGCCTGTTCGGCCCGATGCAGGTGATCTCGGCGCAGCAGCTGAACCTCAACCCGATCCTGGCCGGCGCGACGAACACCTCGGGTGGCGTGATGGGCAAGATGATCTCGCCGCAGAACCTGTCGATCGGCGCGACGGCGATCGGCCAGAGCGGCAAGGAGGGCTCGCTGCTGCGGCAGACGTTCCTGTGGTCGCTGCTGCTGACCGCGGTGGTCGGGGTGATTTCCCTGCTCCAGGCGACGATCCTGACGGCGATGATTCCCTCGCCCTAGGCTGGGCCGCATGAGTGAGTCACTGGCGTCCTTCGGCTACGAGCTGGGTCTGCTCAAGCGCGTCCGGCGGTCGGGCTGGTGGCACGCGGGGGTCCGCGACCCGGAATCGGTCGGCGAGCACAGCCTGCGCGCGGCCCAGCTCGCGGCGCTGCTCGCGGCGGAGGAAGGAGCGTCGCCGGAGCGGGCGGCGTTCTTGGCGGTCTGGCACGACACGCAGGAGACGCGCACGGGCGACCTGCCGCTGACGGCCGTGGACTACCTGCGCAAGCCGGAGCCGAGGGAGATCACGGCGGACCAGACGGCGTCGCTGCCGGAGAAGTCCCGGGACCTGGTTCGCGAGGCCGTCGACGAGTACGAGACCCGCGAGTCGGCCGAGGCGTTGTGCGCCAAGGACGCGGACAAGCTGGAGATGCTGCTGCAGGCGCTGGAGTACCGGGACATCGGAGTGCGGCCGGTCGACGAGTGGATCGAGTCCGCACGGAAGGGGCTCAAGACCGAGACGGCGCGGAAGATCGCCGAGGCGGCGTTGACGCTCTCGCCGCTGTCCTGGCGAGGTCGCTAAGCCAGCCGGCGAACCCCCACCGTGGCGTAGTCGGTGGCCAGCCCCAGGACCAAAGTCCGGTCCGGGAGCGCGACGGCGCTGAGGATGTCGCCCCGCAGGGCGCGCCGGTACGGCAGGACAGCACCGTCCCGCAGGTCCCACGCCATCGTGTTCTCCGCGGAGCCGGCGGCGACCACGACCGGGGTACCGTCCGGCAAGGAAGTGCACACCACGGCTTCTTTCGCGTGGACCAGGCCGGTGATGGTGTGGCGCAGGGCGCCGCTCCGCAGGTCCCAGACCCGGATCTTCTTGTCCGTGCTCGCGGACACGGCAACCGGGGTGCCGTCGGGGAGCACCGCGGTGTCGATCGAGCTGACCGGCTGGGTGCGGCCGGTCAGCCGGAACCGCATCACCCCCGTCTTCAGGTCCAGCACCCTGAGGTGTCCGTCCCCGCCCGCGACCACCACGACCGGCGTGCCGCCGGGGAGCACCACGGGGACCGCCTTGCCGAAGGAGTAGTCGTCGGAACAGTGGTGGAGCAGCTTGTGGTCTCGCAGATCCCACGTCTGGATCGCCTTGCTCCCGTTGTGGGTGACCGCGACCGGAGTGCCGTTGGCCAGCGACAAGCACCGCACCGCGCACGAGTTCCTGGCCGGTTTCGGCAGTGCCCCGCGCGGCGATCCGTCACGGAGGTCCCACACCCTCACCGTCCGGTTCGGGCTGACCGTGACTGCGACCGGGACACCGTCCGGGAGGACCATGGCCGCGACACCCCGCACGTCGTGGGTGTGACCGCTGAGCGTGTGCCGCAGCGTGTTGTCCGTGAGGTCCCATACCTTCGCGGTGTTGTCCCGACCGCCGGTGATCGCCACCGGGGTGCCGTCGGGCAGCATCAGAGCCGTCAGTGACGCGAGGCCGGCCTTGTGCCCACCCAGCGACCGCCGACGTGGCGGCGTCTCCTTCCGCCGGGCAACCGGCTCCGGTTCGGCCGGAGCCGGCTCTGCCTCCTCCGAGGAAGGCCGAGCCCGCTCCAGGGCATTGGCAGCCGCGACGGTGCGGGCGCCCCACACCAGGAGCCCGACGATCACGATCACCGAGGCCACCGCCGTCACGATCGCGGCGGACGCGAAACCCGAGTTCGCCAGGAAGAGTACGAGGTAGAACAAGGGAAGGAAGCCGATACCGGCGGTCACGGCGGCCCGCTGGCCGGCTCGCACCGTCGGCACCCACCGCGTCTTGGCGACCTCGACAGGCGGCGCGGGCTCCGCGGAGGTCGACGGCGGCGGCAAGTCCGCCACCACCCTCGCCAGCTCGTCACGCAACCGCGCCGCATACACCGCACGCACCCGCTCGTCGAACTCGGACAGCTCGATCAGACCCGCCTCCACGGCGTCTTGCAGTTGCGCGACAACGGCTTCCCGGTCGGCGTGGGACGCACGTGGTGAGCGAGCCGCGCCCGCACCCGTCGGCAAGTCGGCCACCAACGCGGCGAGCTGGGCATCGGTGCCCGCCCGCCGGACGGCCGCCAACCGGTCGTGCTGTTCGGCCGGATCCAGCAGCCCACCGGCCACCGCAGCCTCGATGCGCGCGATGGCCTGATCGCGTTCGACGTGGCTCGCCTTCGCGTCCAGATCGCCGACAACAGCCTCGACGTCGGCGTACGTGACCGCCCGGTTCAGCAGCTCCTCGGCGTCGGCGTAAGCGCTTGCTCGGAGCCGCCCGTCGGTCAAGGCGTCGGCCAGCTGGACCAGCGCCCGCTCCCGGTCCGCCGTGGAAACCCGAGCGGCCAGATCGGCGACGGCCGGCGTCAGGTCCTTCCGCACCCGGGCGGCCTGCACCACCACCAGCCGCCGTTCGTACTCGGCAAGGTCGATCCGGCCCTCCCGCAACGCCTTGTCCAGCGTGCCGGTGACCTCAGCGCGGGCGTCGTGTCCGATGCGGACGTCCGCGCGACGTCTTCCGCCTGCCATCGCGGGAGCATAGCGACCAGATCCGGCAAATCGGAACGGCTAACGACCCACCGCCGTCGCGCGGTCCAGCAGGAGAGCGCGCTCGCGGGAGTTCTCCGTCATCTCGGCCGCCCGCCGGAACTCCTGCTCGGCTTCCTCGAGCCGGCCGAC
Organism: Amycolatopsis sp. NPDC058278; assembly: GCF_042881395.1. Taxonomy (NCBI): domain Bacteria; kingdom Bacillati; phylum Actinomycetota; class Actinomycetes; order Pseudonocardiales; family Pseudonocardiaceae; genus Amycolatopsis; species Amycolatopsis sp. NPDC058278. Next base: position 74,829 of record NZ_JBHVXZ010000014.1, read on the forward strand.
CTTCTCCAGGAGGTCGCCGCGGACGCTCGGCAGCAGGTGGTAATCCTTCAACGCCGCTTCCCCGGCGACGGCGTCGACGACCGCCAAGCCCGCCTCGGGGCCGTACGCCATCGCCACCGCGACGCCGCGGTTCAGCTCGATCACCGGGGACGGCTGGAGCTTGCCGAGGCCTTCGTAGAGCGCCGCGATGCGGGCCCAGTCCGTCTCCTCGGCCGTGCGCGCCCGCGCGTGGCAGGCCGCGATCGCCGCCTGGGCGGAGTACGGGCCGTACGCGCCCTCGGCGATCTGCTCGGACAACGTCAGCGCCGCGAGGCCGTGCTGGATCAGGAAGCGGTCCCAGCGGGAGCGGTCCTGGTCCAGCAGGAGCACCGGTTCGCCGTTCGGGCCGGTGCGGGCCTTCGCGCGGGACGCCTGCAGCTCCATCAGCGCGACCAGGCCGTGGACCTCCGACTCGCCCGGCATCAGCCCGGCGAGCACGCGGCCGAGCCGCATCGCCTCTTCGCAGAGCGCCGGCCGCATCCAGTCGTCGCCGCGAGTGGCCGAGTAGCCCTCGTTGAACACGAGGTAGAGGACTTCGAGCACGGACGACAGCCGCGCGACGCGCTCGTCGCCCTCCGGCACCTCGAACGGCACCTTCGCCGCGGCGAGCGCCTTCTTCGCCCGGACGATCCGCTGGGCGATCGTCGATTCGCGGACCAGGAAGGCACGCGCGATCTCGTCGGTGGTGAGGCCGCCGACCATGCGCAGCGTCAACGCGACCCGCGCCTGCGTGTTCAGCACCGGGTGGCAGGCGACGAACAACAGGCGCAGGACGTCGTCCTCGATGTGGTCGTCGAGCGCGGCGTCGAAGTCGAGCAGGACGCCCTCGCCGAGCTGCTGGTCGCGGCCGACTTCCTCGAGCTTCTCGGCGTACCGCTCGTTGCGGCGGAACTGGTCGACCGCGCGGCGCTTGGCGATGGTCATCAGCCACGCGCCGGGGTTGCGGGGGACACCCGAATCCGGCCACTGCTCCAGCGCCGCGACCAGGGCGTCCTGCGCCAGTTCCTCGGCGAGACCGACGTCACCGCGGGCCATCCGGGCCAGGCCCGCGATGAGCCGCGGCGACTCGATCCGCCAGACCGTTTCGACCGTTCTCCGGGTGTCCGCAACCGTCACCCGGCCATCAGACAGGGTGATCTTGCGCGGTGCAACCCACTACTCGCTGATCGGGCGGATCTCCAGCACTCCCTCCCCCGGACCGAGGTTCGGGACCTGCTTCATCAGCTCGACGATCTCGCCGAGGGATTCGCCCTTGAGCACCCAGAACCCCGCGATGAGTTCCTTGGTCTCCGCGAACGGACCGTCGATGACCTTGGGCTCCGCGTCGCCTTGGAACACGACGCGCGAGCCGTCCGCGCTGGAGGTGAGCCCCTCGGCGAGTTCCATCCGGCCCTCGGCGACGAGCCGTTCGTTGAACTTCGTCATCTCGGCCAGCTCTTCGGCGCTGGGCTGGAACCCGGCCGCCTCCGACTCGGGGCTCGCCTTCACGATCACCAGGAACCGCACGGCGTCACGCCTGGCCGGCGGACTGCGCCCGCAGCCGGCCTTCCAGTTCGGCGACTTCCGGCGTCATGTTCTCGAAGTCGGCGGCCTCGGCGACGCGGCGGATCTCGACCTCACCGGCCTGGCCGTCGGGGTTGGGCATCCGCTTGATCCACTCGATGCACTCTTCGCGGTCGCGGCACTGCAGGATCCAGAAGCCGCCGACGAGCTCCTTGGTCTCGGCGAACGGACCGTCGACGACCTTGGGCTCCTCGGTGCCGGAGAAGACGACCCGCGCGCCCTGCGAGCTCGGCGTGAGCCCTTCGCCGGCGAGCAGGATGCCGGCCTTGACCATCTCTTCGTTGAACTTCCCCATCTGCTCCAGCAGCTCGGCGCTGGGGCCCTGGCCCGCCTCGGAGTCTTCGTTCGACTTGACGATCACCATGAACCGCATCGCGGTCTCCTCTCGGTCTGGTCTTGCCTACGCGTCGAACGGCCCGGCCCCGGATCGACAGCTCCCGCAAAAAACTTTTCGCGCCGGAAAACTAGCAGCTCAGCGCGGATCCGTGGGGACAATCCGGACAGGGGGGCGCCCGACCTCCCCCGGCGACGGCACGCCGAGGCGGTCCATCTCGGCCACGCACACCCGGACCGCTTCGGCGGCGTCGTACGTGACGTCGGGTTCCTCCCGCCGATCCTTCGCGACGACGGTGAACCGGCCGTCGCGGGCCGACCGGACCCACGGGCCGGGCACCCGGTACTCGTCCGCGGTCGGCCGGAAGGACATCCAGTACATCGACGTGAACGGGTACATCCGCCGCAGCCTCGGCTCCCGCATCGCCGCCTCGACGAACTCGCCCAGGTCGTGCCGGTCGTACGCGCGGCGGAACTGCCACGCGAGCTCGATCCGGTCGCCGCTCTCGTACGCGTCCGCGATGTCGGCGAAGTCGGCGAACGGCCACGCCGCGGCCAGCTCCCGCGCGGTGGCGCCGCCGAGCCAAGCCGCGGCGGAGCCGGTGACCTCCGTCAGGTCGGTCGTGGCCGGCCGGCTCAGGTGCGTCCCGCGCAAGAGGTGCCGCACGCGGAACAGCCGCTCGCGCACGAGCGGCAAGACCTTCACGGCCCGGTCGCCCTTGCTGACCGTGGCCACCAAGCCGCCGAAGGCGCCCCGCGCGTCCAGCAGATCGATGTCGCAGCCGGGACACGCGGCCCGGAGCACGGCCTCGAGACCACCGGCGTCGACGAGGTCCTGATACGGCGATTCCCCCATGCGCCCAAGCTACCTCCGTGGCCCCGATGAGCCCCCGGCTAATCTGCCCGTCGTGGCGGTACTCCCCGACGATCTCTCCTCCGCGCTCGACGCCGAGCTGGCCCGGCACCCCGTGGCCCGGCTGACCCAGGCCGTCGACCGGCTCAGCACGCGCTACCGCCAAGGTGACGCGGCCACTTCGCCGATCCTCAGCTCCGAAGCCGACGTCGCCGCGTACGCCGGCTATCGCATGCCCGCGACCTACGCCGCCGTGCACGCTGTGCTCGCCGAAGCCGCGTCACGCGCTCCCGGCTTCGAGCCGCGTACCCAGGTCGACGTCGGCGGGGGTACCGGTGCCGCCGTCTGGGCGGCCGCGGCCGTGTGGCCTTCGCTGGTCCGGTGCACCGTGCTGGAGCAGGTTGCCGGGGCCGTCGGGCTCGGCAAGCGGCTCGCCTCCGGCGCCGGACGAGCCGTGGTCCGGGACGCCGAATGGCGGCGCGGGTTCGTCGACCCCGCCGCGCCGGCGCCGGAAGCCGACCTCGTCACGCTGTCCTACGTGCTCGGTGAACTGCCGGACGCCACCCGGGCCGACGTCGTGCGCTGGCTGGCCGCCAAGTCCGGAACGGTCGCGCTGATCGAGCCCGGCACGCCGGCGGGCTACGAGCGGATCCGCGCCGCCCGCGCGCAGCTGATCGAGCTCGGCCGGCACGTCGTCGCGCCGTGCCCGCACGATGCCGCGTGCCCGATCGTGCCCGGCGAGGACTGGTGCCACTTCGCCACACGGCTCCCCCGCTCGGGACTGCACCGGAAGCTCAAGGCGGGCACGCTCGGGTTCGAGGACGAGAAGTTCGCCTACGTCGTCGCGTCGCGGACCACGCCGGAGCGGCCGGACGCGCGGATCATCCGGCACCCGAAGAAGCACAAGGGCTGGGTGGCGCTCGACCTGTGCACGCCGGACGGCCTGAAGCCCGGCGTCGCCGTCTCGAAGAAGCAGGGCCCGCGGTACCGGGCGGCCCGGGACGCCGAGTGGGGCGACGGCTGGTCTTCGGAGTTCCGCGTGCGGAACTAGGGCATCCGGACCGTCCGCAGGAACGCCGGCAGCAGCCACGGCCGCGGGCCGCCGATTCGCACGCCGCCGAGCAAGGCCGCGCGGAGGTGGGAAATCCGGCCGAACATCATCGGTACCAGCACCGCCGGGTCGAACCGCAGCCGGACGTCCGCGGTGCCGTCCGGCTCCTCGTACCGCAGCCCTCCGTGCTGGAGCGCCAGCACCGCCGGTCTCGTGTACGCCGACCGGAACTCCACCGCGATGCGACGCGGCGACGGCGTCGCGTCGTCGAGGAGGTGGCCCATGTCGTTGCGGACCATGCCGAACAGGAACAGCTCCAGGAACAGCGCTTCCAGCCGCGCGGGGATGCGCCACGGCTGCCCGAGGACGCGGGCGATGTCGAGGCCGTGGATCAGCATTTCGTTGACCAGGTGGGCGAGGACGCCCGCCACCGGCACCCGGGAGCCGCCCAGCCACCAGACCGGCTTCTCCGGGTCGAGGTCCGCGCTGACCAGCAGCACCTCGGCGATGTCCGCGCGCAGCCGCGCGGCCAGCCGGACCGGGTCGCGTTCCGGGTGGAGCTCCAGCGCGAGCGCGTTCATCCGGGAGATCGTGTCGACGCTCGCCGTGTCGATCGGCTCTTCGAGACCCGGCAGCGGGAGCGGGCCGCCGTCGCCGCGGATCATCGCCGTGTACATCAGCGCGATCATCCCCACGTGCGACGCCGCTTCGGCGATCGACCACTCGCCGAGCGCTCGCGCGTGCGGGTCCCCGACCCCGGTCAGCAGGTCGGCGAACCGGCCGCCGACCTCGGGCAGGGCCGCGCGCACCTGGTGCCACTGTTCGACCGTCACGGCTTTCGACGCTAACCCGCGGGCACACCGGCCCGGATCTTCGAAGGTGCGGTTGTCTTCCGGGCTGCTCGACGCCGGGGTCGAGCCCGTTGTCCGGCCGACCCGCACTCCGGCACGGCCATCGGACAGGACCTGCGCGTCGACGGACGGACTCCGTCGTGCTGCTCCACCGTGAGTAGGGAACTCGCAGCGGTAACCGGCCAGTCGGGGGGCGTGCCAGCCGGTTACCGCCGCACCGAGGAAGAGGGAACCCTGCGCCAGGAATGACGCGCGGCCCCCGGCTTCACTCGATCGAGTGACGTCAGGCCGGATCGGCCAGGTTCCCGTTGACATACGAGCCCGGGTGGGTGGCGGGCAGCGGCTGCCGGTCGCCGCGACGCCGGAAGACGTCGGAAAGGGAATCAGCTGCGGCCGAAGCAGACGAACGGCATCAGCGGCTCCGCCTTGGCCGCGTCCGCCAGGGCCCGGGCCGGGGGTGTGCCGACTGCCAGCGCCTGGTGGAACGCCAGCATCACGCCGCCGGCGGTGCGGTCGTCGACGCGGGCCACGCTCGAGACCACCGTGCGGCTGCCGCCGTAGAGCAGCGCCGCCGTGAAGCCGAGGACTTCGTCGCCCGCGCGGACCACCGCCTGTCCGACGTCGCACGACGACAGCACCACCTGCTCCGGTGCCGTGGCCAGCTGCTGGACGTCGTAGGCCATCAACGGCCCGTCGGCCAGGTTGAGCCGGGAAAACAGCACGTTCTCCTGCTCGTGGTGGCCGTGCGCGGCGAAGTGGGCCAGGCGGCAGCCGTCGAACGCCTTGAGCGTGGCCGCGACCGTGGCGTCCGGGCCGATCAGGACCTCGGCGTCCGGGTACAGCGGCGCCAGCCGGGTGACCTCCGCCTCCGCGTGGGTCAGGTCGGAGCCCGCGACGAGCAGCGGCGCTCCGGTCGCCCGGCCCGACCGGCGGCCCGCGTCGAACCAGGCCGACGACGACGGCGTGACCGTCACCGGGCGGCCGTGCAGCGTCGGCAGCAGTCCCCACGGGATCGCTGAAAGCGCACCGGTCGGCACGACGACGACGTCGAGGTCGCCGAGCCGGGACGCCAGCGGGGCCAGCAGGACCGCGTCGAGCGCGGTGACCTGCGTCCGCACCGAACGGCGGATGACCCGGTCCAGCTGCGGCGGCAGCTGGCGCCCGCACAACGCGTCGAGGTCGCTGTGCAGCCGCGCGACCGGCTCCGCCACGGCCGACGCCGGGCCGAGCTCGACCAGCGCCACCCGGTGGTTCGCGAGCACCTGCGCGCACAACGCGCCGCGGTCGGCGAGGAAGCAGACCATCGCGCTGCCGGTCGCCGCGAGCTCGTCGCCGATCTCGCGCAGCTTCGCTTCGGCGTGGTCGACGTCCACGCCTTCGGCCTGCCAGCCCTTGGCGCGGATCTCCCGTTCCAGCGCGGCACACCGCTTCACGGCCTGGGTGTCCGGCTTCCCGGCGAGCTCGCCCGCGCGAATCTGCATCGAGAGGAACCGCAGCTCGGCGACGGCGTCGACGATCTCGGGGTGGGACGGCGGGCGCACCGGCCGGAACCGGAACGCCTGGGCGCGGGAGCGGTCGAGCCAGCGGAACACCACGCCCGGCGAGCGCTGGGCGAGCGCGGCGGCGAGCCCCGCGTCGGCGAGTTCCTTGCCCAGCGACGTCGTCCCGGTCTGCAGGTCGACGCTGCCGAACCGGCTGCGGTGCCGCTGCAGCTGCGTCAGCCCGGCCCGCGCGTTCGCGAACGTGATGCGCCGGTGGCCGGTCGCGGCCCCGAGCTCGGCCAGCGCGAGCCGCCGGACCAGGCGGTTTTCCAGCGGCGCGGTCCGGCGGTCGCGCGGGGCGATCCCGGCTCGGGCGCCGTCGAGGTCGCCGAGGGCGATCCGGGCCCGGGCGGCCAGCAGGGCCGCGATCTCCGCGTCGTTGCGCAGGCCCAGCGCGGTGAGCCGGTCGGCCAGCGCGGTCGCCTCCGCGCCGACGCGGGCGATCCGCCGCCCGGCCGCGAAGTCCGCGCGCAGCACCGTCAGCTGCGCCACCGCCGCCCAGGTTTCGTTGCCGCGACGGCGAAACCGGCGTTCGGCCCGCCCGGCCCAGCTGCGCGCCGCCGCCGGATCACCGCTCGCCAGCGCGGCCAGCGCCCTGGTCAGCTCGGCTTCGGCGTGTTCCTGGTTCATCCGCAGCCGCGGGAACTGCTCGAGCGCGGCGTCCAGTTCGGCGGCGGCTTCGTGCGGCAGCCCGGCGGCCAGCAGCGCCCGCGCCTTGTCGACGGCGAGCACCGGCAGCATCCCGACGCTCCGCTCGGCGTAGAACCCGCTCGCCGCGTCGAAGTCGCGCAGGGCGCCGGGGATGTCACCGGTGAGCACCCGCGCCTGGCCGCGGCCGTGCGCGGCCTTGGCGAAGATCCGGGCCAGGCCGTCTTCTTCGGGATGGCCGGCCCCGATCTGCTCGCACTGGTCGAGGTCGGCGAGCGCGAGCCGGACTCGCCCGGCGTACTGGTGCAGCATCGCGCGGTTGAGCAGCGTCCTGGCGAGCACGACGAACTCGCCGGCCTGCCGCAGCAGCGGGATGGCCTCGTCGAAGCACACCAGGGCTTCGTCCATCCGGCCGATCAGGATGAGCACGAGACCCCGCTGCTGGCGCAGGATCCCGCGCCCGGCGTCCGACACGAGGGCGTCGGCCTCGTCGAGCAGCGCGAGCCCGCGGGCGCTGTGACCCAGCGCCGTTTCGACGGCCGCGTAGGTGCCGAGCACGCGCGTCGCGAGATCGGGCCACGCCGGCCACCCTTCCGGTGGTTCGGTGGTGGGCAGGCCGAGCAGCCGCGCGGCGGACCGGATCAGCCGGCCGCCGACCACCGGCTGGCCGTTGTTGGTCGCCGCGACCGCCCGCCGGTGCAGGTCGCGGACCCGGTCTTCGACCCTCGGCGACGCGACCACGGGCTGCCCTTTCGGCCGGGGAAGAACGCCCCGGATCGTACCTCCGAGTCAGAGGTACCAGGCAGTTCCCGGACACCGGGTCAATACTGTGGCTGAATGCCCCTTCCCGTGCCGACGGTCATCGAAGCACTGCCGCCCCGGTACCGCGGGATTGTCGTGGAGCTGCTCGACGACCGCGCCCCGGACCTGCTGGCCGCGTTGCGAACGCAGGCGAAACCGACGCTCGTCCAGCAGGAAGCCGTGCTCGAGGTGCTGGCCGACGCCTTCGTCGACCACCTCGGCCCGTGGGACGAACCCACCCCGCGGGGCGCGCTCATCGACGACGCGCTCGGAGCGTTCCTCGAGCGGTGGCCCACCGAGGACCTCGCCGAGCGGTGACCCGCCCCGCGTCAGAGTTCGATCGCCGGCGTGCTCACCGTCCTCGACCGGTCCACCGTGCGGACGAGGACCTGCACCATGCCGTGCGGCACCCCGCTGACCGCGAACCGGCCTTCGGCGTCCGAGGTCGTCGTCAGCGTCCCGTCCTTGGTGCGGACCTCGATCGGGTGCCCGGCGGGCGGGGTGAGCCAGCCGTCCAGGCGGATCGTGCCGCCCGGTTCCGGGCTGACGTTCACCATGATCGTCAGGCTCTCGCTGTCGAACGTGATGAGCCTGCCCTGTTCGGCGGCGCTGCGCGCACCGGCGAGCTGCTCCAGGTCGCGGATGCGCATCACCTCCAGGTCGACGTCCTCCAGCCGGATCGCGAACCGGATCTGGTCCACCAGCGTGGCGGGCATCGGGTCGGCGTCTTCCCACAGCTCGCGCACGCCGGCCAGCAACCGGAGGTCGAGCTCGTCCAAGGGCTCGTTCGCGCCTGGTGGTTCGACGGTCGTCACAGCCAATCTCCTTCGCCGTTGGCGAGTAGCTGCTCGCGCAGGCGCGCGAGGCAACGTCCCCTGGTCGGGCCGATACTCCCCCTCGGCATGCCCAGCCGGGCGCCGACTTCGGCGTAGTCCGGCCGGTGCACGAACGCCACGATCCGCAGCAGGCTGCGGCAGCGTTCGGGCAGGTTGTCGACCGCGCGCCACAACCGCACGCGCTGGTCCTCGCGCAGCACCCCCTCCTCGGGTGCCGGCGATGCTTCGGAAAGCCGCTCCGGAAGGTCCGGCAGCGGCCGCTCGATCTGGCGCTTTTCCCCCGTGCGCCAGGCCTCCCGCTTGGTGACGGTGATCAGCCAGCCGGTCAGCGCGACCGGCGAGCGGATCTCCGCGAACGAGCCGAGCAGCCGCAGCCACGTCGTCTGCACGACGTCGGCCGCGTGCTCGGCGTCGAGTCCCTGATCACGCGCCACCTGCCAGAGCAACGGCGTGAGCAGGGAAATCAGCTCGTCCAGCGCCGCGCGGTCGCCCTCCCGCGCGGCGTCGAACAACGTCGCCACGCGCGCGTGGTCGGTCCTGGCCACGTTCACAGCGAGCCCAGCGCGGTCCAGGCGCGCTTGACGACGGTTTCGCGGTCGACCGTGTCGAGGTCCCCGGACTGCAGCAGGGCCTTGCCGAGCTCGGCGGCGGCCAGTGGCGCGGCGAACGACGTCCCGTCCCAGACCGCGAAGCCGGCGCTGTAGTCGTCGGGGTCGAAGGAGTTGCGGCCGAAGCCCGGCACCTCGTGGTCGGCGGCCGCGGTGCCGCGGACGTCGGTCGGGTAGGTGCTGACGACGCCGGCGCCGGTCGCCCAGGCCCGCACCCACGGGCCTTCGTTGGAGAACAGCGCCTTGCTCGCGGTGACGTCGGGGTTGAGCGCCCCGACGCTGATCACCTGCGGGCCGCTGCCGCCGCCGAGCGGCTGGTCGGCGAAGGCCGCCGGGTAGAACCGGCGGGTGGTGGCGTCGTTGCCGGCCGCGGCGACGACGAGCACGCCGAGGCCCAGCAGCTCCGCCATAGCCGCGCCGAACTGGCCGGTGTACGCGATGTCCGCCGGGTTTTCCTCGTAGTAGCCCAGCGACAGCGAGACGATGTCGACCATGTCGTCGGGCCGGTTGTCCGCCTGGGCCGCCCGGACGCGGTCGGCCAGCAGGTGCAGGGCGAGCAGCACGTCGGCTTCGTACGCGACGCCGTCGCTGTGCACCACGCGGATCGCGAGGGTGTCGGCTTCGGGGCAGGCTTGGCGGACGATGCCGGCGATGAACAGGCCGTGCCCGGTGTCGGTGTCGACGTCGCCGATCAGCGGCTGGCCGGTCGTCGGCGCGTCCCAGTGGTCCGAGAGCAGCTGCGTCGGCAACGCCGGGCCGGAGGCGAGCTCGGCCTGCAGGATCGCCGCCTGGATGCCCGGCGCGACGGCGAGCCCGGAGCCGGCCGGCGGCGGGCCGCTGCGGTCGGTGAGGCCGAACCACGGGTGCGGGCCGATGCCGGTGTCCAGCACCGCGATCACCGGCCGCCGGTGCCCGGGCTCCTCGCTGCGGTAGGGCGGCGCCGCGGCCAGCGTCACCGGAATCCGGTTGGCGCCGCGGGTGCGCCCGTAGGAGCTGCCCGCGCCGAACCCGCTGGTCTCCCACGGTGTGCCGCCGAGGCCGCTGGTCTCCCACGGCACCCCGCCGAACACCGGCGTGGTGAACAGCAGGTGCTCCGGCGCGATCGTGGCCGCAACCTTCGGGTCGAGCTCGGGCCGCTCGCCCGCCGACGCGGACCGCAGCAGCTGGAGCGCTTTCCAGCAGTCGACGACGACCGGGCCGGCGTCATCGCGGACGCGCAGCAGGGCGCGGACGGGCAGTTCGCCGAGCTGCCGGACGCGGTCGGCCTCCTTGGTGTCGCCCACGCCGGCCGGCTCGGCGTAGAGGCCGATGCGGGCCAGGACGCCGTTGATCGCGGCCAGCGTCTGCTGGTCGCGGAGGTACCGCTGCGGGATGAGGAACACGCCCGGCCGGTACACGGTGGTGCGCGGGGCCGGCTGCCCGGCCGCGACGACGGCCGTCGCCGGATCGAGCACGCGGGCGCCGTGCCGGTCCAGCAACTGCCTTGGCGGGGCCGGGAGCTCGTTGAGCGTGCTCGCGTCCTCCACCGCTGCTTCCGCGGTCTCGTCCCGTACGAACCTGACGACCATCGGGTCCACCCTCCTGCTGCCTCTGCCCCCGCCACTGATCACCAACGGCACCGGGAAAGACCCGCGGGCCGCCATTGGGATACGACACGAACATCACGAATGCATAACGGCGACGGCAAACGGGTGACGACGTATCTGGCGCCCCCGGCTCACCCACTTGGCCCTCCGGAAGTCACGGATCCACCTGCGGGGAGATCACCATGGTTGTGCTCCGGCCGAGCACGCACGAAGCCGCCTTCACACCGGAACCGGCGACCGGCGGCGGCTGCTTCACGGTGCCGCTCGACCTGCCGCCCGGTCCCGGCGGCAGCGCGCCCGCGCTCGCGCTGCGGTACGCGACCGGCGCGCCGAACGGCCCGTTCGGCGGCGGGTTCACCCTTCCCCTGCCGCACGTCGGGCCGGCGGACGAGCACGCGCCGTCCGGGGCGGCGGGCCGGCTCGTGCGCCGCGGCGACGGCTTCCTGCTCACCACGGACGCGGGCCTGCGGCACTTCCTCGGCCCCGGTGACGGCGCCACCTGGTACCTCGACCGGACCGAGGACGCGTTCGGCACCACCGCGACGTTCGGCTGGGCGCACCACAGCGGCCAGGCCTACCTCACGCGCGTCTCCTACGGCCCGTACGAAGTGGAGTTCGCCTACGAACCGCGGCCGGACGTGCTGCGCCGGGGCCACGACGGCACCCTCGTCACGACGGCCCTGCGGTGCGCGCGGATCGATCTGCGGGTGCCCGCCTCGACGCGGCCGCTCGTGCGGCGGTGGACCCTCGGCTACGACGCCGACGACGTCACCGGCGCGTCCCTGCTGACGTCGGTGGCGCTCACCGGCTTCGACACCCACGGCACCGAAACCGCCGCTCCGGTCTTGCGGCTGGCCTACGCCTCGGTGGCGGCCCCGGCACCGCGGCGGGTCCGGCTGACCGCGCGGGCGCGGACCGGCGGCGGGGTGTCCGTGCTCGACGCCGTGCCGTACCACTCCTTCGAAGACCTGCCCCGCACCGGACGGCTGTGCGAGATCGACAACGGGACGGGGCTGCGGACCGCGATCGAGTACTCGACCGTCGCCACGGTGCCGGTGGTCCGGCGGGTCTCCCGGCGCGAAGCGGCCACCGGCCACGTGGGCGTGACGGAGTTCGAGTACCACGACAGCCGGCTCCCCGTCTTCGGCCGCGTGGTCCAGGACGACCTCGGCGACGAGTACGCGCCCACCCTGCGGACCGTGCGCTGGTTCGGCGACGAAGGGCTCCTGGACAAGGAGGAGACCTACGGCCTCGACGGCTCGACGGCGGCGGACCGGCCGTACCGCCGCGTCGAGCACCTTCGCCGTCCACAGTGGACGCGCTCGGTGACGACGGTGTTCGAACGCCGGGAGGTCCCGGTTTCGGTCACCACGAAGGAGACGGCCTTCGACACGGCCGGGAACCCGGCCCGGGAGGTGGAGACGACCGAACGGCCCGGCCGCGAGCCGGTCGTGCGGGAGACGCGGACGAAGTACGCGGTCGATCCCGAACGCCGGTTCGCCGCACTCCCGGCCCGGGTCCGCCAGGTCGACGGAACCGGAAAGGTGTTGTCCGACAGGATCTTCCGGTACGACGAAGAGCCCGACGGCTTCGCCGGTTCGCACGGCTTCTGCACCGCGCAGGAGGAGCTGGTGCTCACCGACGCGCTCGTCGCCGACGTCTACGGCTCGCACCCGCCCGACCTGCGCCACCACGGCTACCACCGCCGTCCCGGCGAGGAAGGGTGGTGGGTCACGACGTTCCACGGGCGGCTCGGCACCGTCGCCGGCCTGCGCACCACGACGACCGATCCGCTCGGCCACACCCGGGAGGTCCGGTATTCCGCCGACCACTGCTTCCCCGAGGTGACCACGGACCCGCTGGGGAACGTGACGATCACGCGCCACGACGTCCGCACGGCGCAGGTGTGCCGGGTGACCGATCCGGCGGGGGCGGTGACCACGCTGACCCACGACCCGCTGGGACGGCCCGAAACGGTGGTGCGGCCGGGCGACTCGGCGGACCTGCCGACCGTCCGGTACCGCTACGACCACAGCGGGCCGGTGCGGGTCACCACCGAGGAGCGCGCGGTGTCCGGCGAGGCGGAGGTGCTGGTGACCGCCGAGCTGCGCGACGGCGCCGGGCGGCTGCTGGAACGGCGGCACGCGGAACTGCTCGGCGACGTCGTCGACGAGCACCACGAGTACTGCGCGCGGGGCCTGGTGTGCCGCACGAGCCGGGCGTTCCGCGACGGCGATCCGCTGCCCCCGCCCGCGGAGTTCCGGTACGACGCACTGGGCCGCCCGCTGGAGATCCGCGAAGACCACCACCCCGAAAGCGGCGTGCACGATCTGCTTGGGCGGGAGCTGCGCGGCGAGGACGGTGTGGTGCACGTCCGGAACGCGGCCGGGGACGTCGTCGAGTCGCGGACCGCGGGCGGGCACACGGTGTTCCGGGTCCGCGACGCGGCCGGCCGGGTGGTCGCGGTGCTCGTCGACGACCCGCGCGGCACGCCGGTCACCACGTTCACCTACCACGACGGCGGGCTCACGGTGCCGCGCGGCGCGGGGCCGCACAGCTGCGGTCGCCTGGTGCGCGTCACCGACGAATGCGGGGTGACCCAGTTCGGCTACGACGCGCTCGGCCGGCCGGCGGAGCTGCGCTGGCGCCCGGCGCACGTCGCCGTCGAGTACCGGCTCGACGTGACCCGCCGGGCCGACGGGCGGGTGTCGGAGGTGGCCTACCCCGACGCCGGTGACGGGCGGCTGACCGTGCACCACCAGTACGACGAGGTCGGCAGGCTGGTCAGCGTGCCCGGCTTCGTCGACGCCGTCGCCTACGACCTGAGCGGGCGCCGCACCGCGGTGCACTACGCGAACGGCGTCAGCGAGCACTGGGCCGGCGGGCGGCACCTGCTCACCGGCCCGAACGGGCTGGTGCGCGACATCGAGCCCGGGCCCGCCCCCTCGGTGTTGCCGCCCGGCAGCGAAATCCGGGACGCGTTCGGCCGGCTGCGCGGCGTGCACGGCGACGACGGCGCCAACGCGCTGTACAGCTACGACCACACCGGCCGCCGCGTCCGCACCCTGGTCACCCACGGCTCGCACATCCACGAGGTGCTGACCCCCGACGACCGGTACGCCATCGAAGACGGCGAGCTGGTGGTCGTGGTGGCGGGCGCGGTGCGGCGGTACGCGGACGGCCGCACCCGGTACCTGCACTTCGACGACGCCGGCGGGATCGCCCTGGTGACGGACGAAACCGGCGCCGTCGCCGAGGACGTCAGTCTTGTCGGGCTTGTCGGACTTGTCGGTGCTGTCGGTCTTGCCGGTGTGGTCAGTCCAGCACGGCCAGGTCCAGCCGGCTGAGGCGGTCCGGGTCGGCGAGGATGTCGATCTCGACGATCCGGCCGCCCGCGACCGTGAAGCCCAGCACCGAAAACGGCCGGCCCTCGCGCGTCGCGACCACGCCCGCCGCGCCGTTGACCAGCGCCCGGTGCACCACGCCGCCGCCGGCTCCGAGGCGCGAGAAGGTCAGCGCCTGGTTCGCCACCGCCGCGGCGCCGCGGACCTCGGTCGAGCCACCCTGCGCCGCGCCGCGGTCGGCGCGCAGCACGACCTCGGGGTCCAGAACCGAGACGAGCGCGTCGAAGTCGCCGCCGCGGGCGGCCGCCAGGAAGGCGTCGACGACTTCGCGCTGCCGGGCGAGATCGGGGTCCGGCGCGACCGGGGCACCCTGGACCCGCCGCCGCGCGCGGCTGGCCAGCTGCCGGGTCGCTGCCTCGGACCGGCCGACGACCGGGGCGATCTCCTCGAACGGCATCGCGAACATGTCCCGCAGCACGAACGCCAGCCGTTCGGCCGGGGTGAGCGTGTCGAGCACGACCAGCAGCGCGAGGCCGACCGAGTCGGCCATCAGCGCTTCGTGTTCGGGGCCGTCGTCCTCGCGGCTGACGATCGGGTCGGGCACCAGGGTTTCCCACGGCTCTTCGCGCCGCGCCTTGCGGGAGCGGAGCATGTCGAGGCAGACCCGCCCGACGACGGTGGTGAGCCACCCGGCCAGGTTTTCGACGGCCGCGGTGTCGCTCCGGCTCAGCTTCAGCCACGACTCCTGGACGGCGTCCTCGGCCTCGGTCAGCGAACCCAGCATCCGGTAGGCGACGGACCGCAGGTGGGCGCGGTGGGCTTCGAAGCTGCGGGCCAGGAGCTCGTCGTTCACGGGGGTTCGTCCTTTCGCGGTGCGATCACCACCTTGACGAACGCGGGCGGATGTTTGTGACACGTTTGACCTGGAGCGCGCTCCAGCACCTAGCGTCGTCCGAGACAAGATCGCTGGGAAAAGGAACCCGACATGACCGACGAGCGCTTCGAACGTGGCCTGAAGACCCTGACCGAGATCGACGGCGAGAGCGGGCAGCGGGTGATCGACGCGCTCGCCGACGTCTCCCCCGCGCTAGGCGAGGCCGTCGTCTCCTGGGGGTTCGGGGAAATCTACTCGCGGCCGGGGCTGGCGCCGCGCGACCGGCAGCTGGTCACCCTCGGCATGCTCACCGCCCTCGGCGGCTGCGAGCCGCAACTGGAAGTGCACGTCAACGCGTCGCTCAACGTCGGCCTCACGCCGGCGGAAATCGTCGAAGCCCTCCTGCACTCCGCTGTCTACTGTGGATTCCCCAAGGCGCTGAACGCGACCTTCACGGCCAAGAAGGTCTTCGGCGAGCGCGGGTTGCTGCCGATGACCGCTCCGACCAACGAGAAAGGCGACAAGCGGTGAACAGCCGATTCGCAACGCAGACAGAGCTTTTCGATCTGAGCGGTAAGCGCGCCCTCGTCACCGGTGGCACCCGGGGCATCGGGATGATGATCGCGCGCGGGCTCCTCCAGGCGGGCGCCCGCGTGGTCATCAGCTCACGCAACGCGCAAGCGTGCGCTCAGGCGCAGGAACAGCTGTCCGAGTACGGCGACGTCCGGGCGGTCCCCGCCGATCTGTCCCGGCACGAAGAGTGTGAGCGCCTGGCTCACCTCGTCACGGCCGACGCCGGCAGTCTCGACATCCTCGTCAACAACGCGGGCGCGATGTGGGACGAGCCGTTGGCGACGTTCCCGGACGCGGCCTGGGACACCGTCCTCGACCTCAACCTGAAGTCGCCGTTTTGGCTGGTGCAGGCGCTGCTGCCGGCCCTTCGCCACGCCGGGACCGCCGACGATCCCGCGCGGATCATCAACATCGGCAGCATCGCCGCCATCCACATCCCCCAGCGGCCCAACTACTCGTACTCCAGCAGCAAGGCCGCGCTGCACCAGCTCACCAGGGTGCTCGCCAAGGAACTGGGCCCGCAGCACATCACGGTGAACGCGGTGGCGCCGGGACCGTTCCCGTCGGCGATGATGGCGGCCACCCTCGACGAGCTGGGCGAGGCGATCGCGGCGGCAGCGCCGCTACGCCGGATCGGCCGCGCCGACGACATGGCGGGTGTCGCCGTGTTCCTCGCCAGCCGGGCAGGCGCTTACCTGACGGGCACCGTCGTCCCCGTCGACGGAGGGATCGCCACGACCGCGTGACACCTCGGCGACCAGCAATAGCCGACAGATCAGACGACTGTGTGCCGATGAGCGGCATCTTCCCTTGACGTACGATATATCAGGAACTAATCATCGGATCTCTCCGGACGAGGAGGTCCCTTGAGAATCCGACTGCTTGCCTGCCTCGCCGCCGCCGTCGCGCTGGTGGCGAGCCTGGTCAGCCCCGCGAACGCCGAGCTCTACCACCCGCGCCAGGACTGGCTGCGGGGCTCGACGGCCGGGCTGTTCCTGCACTGGGGCATGTTCACCGCGCCGCGGCACACCGACTGCGCCGCCTGGGAACGCGACGTCACCGACGGCGGCTGGACGCCGGGCTACTGGATCGACGAGGCGAAGAAGCTGGGCGCGTCCTACGTCGTCCTCACCACCTTCCACAGCCGGCTGGGCTACGCGCGGCCGTGGCCGTCGAAGATCCCCGGCAGCTGCTCGACGCAGCGCGACTTCCTCGGCGAGCTGATCGCCGCGGGCCGGGCCAAGGGCGTCCGCGTGATGCTCTACATGACCGACGATCCCCAGTGGCACAACGAAACCGGGCACGAGTCCCTCGACTCGGCCGCCTACTCGGCGTACAAGGGCAAGCCGGTCGACCTCACCACCCGGCCCGGCTTCGGCGAGTTCTCCTACGACCTGTTCGACGAGGTGATGGACCGCTACTCGGACCTGGCCGGGTTCTGGATCGACAACGACAACGAGTACTGGGAGCAACACGGGCTCTACGCGCACATCCGCGAAAAGCGGCCGTCGGTGTTGCTGAGCAACAACAACGAGGACACGCCGATCATGGACACGGTCAGCAACGAGCAGAAGACCGGCATGACCCCCTCGTACGACTACCCGCAGGCGGTCTACACGCCGATGCCGCGGCTCACCGAAGCCGACTACAAGCTGCCGACCAACGGCGACTGGTGGTACAGCGGCGGCGACCAGGCCGTCGACTTCCGGCTCTCCACCGGCCGGTACATCACGAACGCGGGCTCGTCGATCAAGTCGCTGATGGCCGAAACCGCCATGCTGAACGGGAAGTTCCCGCCGCAGCAGGAGGCGTTCAACGCCTTCATGGCGTCCTGGACGCAGCCGATCCGCGAATCGCTCGAAGGCACCGAGGGCGGCGGATACATGTACGGCGGCCTCCAGCCCGGCTTCTGGAACGACGGCGCCCACGGCGTGATCACCGTCAAGCCCGGGGCACGGACGCAGTACGTGCACGTCGTCACGCGGCCGTCGACGAACCTGGTCCGCCTGCGCGACAACGGCTACCGCGTCACCGGCGTCGCCGACCTGCGCACCGGGAAGCCGGTGCGGTTCGCCCAGTCCGGCGGCTACCTGTCCATTCTGGACATCAAGGACTGGGACACCTACGACACCGTGTTCAAAGTGGACACCGCCGGGCAGCAGTACTTCTACGACAAGAGCACGATCAAGGCGACCGCGTCTTCGAACGCGTCTTCGGCGGCGAACCTCGTCGACGGCAGCTACCTGAACTACTGGGACGCGGGCGGTCAGCTGCCGGTCTCCGTGACGCTGGACCTGGGCCGGAAGCGGTCGACGGCCTACCTCGCGGTGCACGAGCGGGAGTCGTCGCCGACCTACGCCCGGGAGTCCTTCGGCCGCGCCGAGGATTCCGCGCGGATCAAGGACTACCGGGTCCACGCCAGTGACGACGGGAAGAACTGGCGCACGGTGCGCACCGGCGCCCTGCCCAGCAACCGCGGCGTCCAGTTCATCGACGTCGGCGAGGTGCACGCGCGGTACCTGAAGCTCGAGGTGCTGAACACGTGGTCGGGGCCGCAGGCCAAGCCGTTCTACCGGCAGCTGGCGCTCGACGAGATCGACGTCGCCTACGGCTACCCCGACCCACGCGGCGAGGTGCCGCTGGAAGCGGAGTCGTGGCGCAACGGCTTCGAGGGCAAGGCGACGCCGGTGTGGTGCGAGGCGTGCTCGGGCACGAACGCGGTGACCGGCCTCGACCGCGGCGCGGTCGTCTTCCGCGACGTCCGAGCCACGGGTCCGTCCCGGCTGCAGCTGGACACCACCGGACCGGGCACGCTCGCGGTGAGCGTCAACGGCGCGGCCCCGATCGCGGTCACCGCACCGGCGGCGATCCCGGTGCCGCTGAACGCCGGCGCCAACACGATCAAGGTGTCGGGAACGGCGGACCTCGACCGGATCGCGGTGGCGCCGATGCCGCCCGAGTCGTACACGCCGAAGACGACGTTGACCGTGCAACCCGCCGGCGTGCAATGGGTTTCGCCCGGCCAACAGTCCCTGAACATCACCGCCTCCCTGCGGCTGGACGTCGACGACCCGATCGACCAGGTGTCGCTGACCCCGGTCGTCCCGGCGGGCTGGACGGTCACGGGCGGCCCGGTGACGGCGTCCGCCATGGGGCTCGGCCAGGTGCTGAGCGGCTCGTGGACGGTGACCGCGCCGGCGGCCCAGGACGTGAGCATCCCGGTGACGGCGACCTTCCGGACGCTCGGGCGCGCGAAGTCGGTGAGCAAGCCGGTTCAGGTCAGGCCGCGGCCCGCGGACCGGGTGTTCATGCGCGAAGCGGAGGACTCGGCGAACGACATCGGCGACGCCGGCGTCACGAGCTGCTCGCCGTGCTCGGGCGGGCAGAAGGTGCGCAACATCGGCCCGGGAGCGGCGGTGACCTTCCCCGGCGTGACGGTGTCCGCGCCGGGTCAGTACACCCTGTACCTGGACTTCACCGTCAACGGCGACCGGTCGTACTTCGTCTCGGTGAACGGCGGCGCGCCGGCGGAGGTGAAGGTCAGCGGCGCCGGGAACAACACCCCGTACACCACTTCGGTCCCGGTGACGCTGACCGCGGGCGCCAATACCGTCCGGATCGGCAACGACCACGCCGGGGCTCCGGATCTGGACCGGATTTCACTGGGTTAGCTCCCGCAGCACCCGGGCCGCGTCGATGTCGACGGCGCGGCCCGGGTCCCCGCCCGCCGCACTCCACGCGACGGACACCCACAGCTCGGCGTAGTCGCCGCGGTCGATGCGCGGCAGCCGCCAGGTGAGCCGGCCCCCGGTGCGCTCGACGGCGTTCCCGCTGACCAGCCGGGACCAGTACGGCGGCACGTGCTGCCCGGCCCGCGAACACCGCCGCAGCAGCTCGGCCCCGGGGCCGCCGACGCTCACCGCGGCGTCGGCGGTCTCGGCGGTGAAGGCGCTTTCCCAGATGCGGTCTTCGTGTGGCGCGCCGGCCAGCTCGGCCTGGACGACGAACTCGCCGACGTCCTCCCGGGCCAGCACCCGCAGGACGGTGGTCTCCCGGGTCACCCCGGGCAGCCCGGACACGGTGGACCCGGACACGACGTCGAGCCGCACGGAGCTGTGCCGCCACCGGCACAGCCGGGCGCCGGACTCGAGGCCCCAGGTCAGCTCGGGTCTCGCGGGCACGTCCCAGCCGCCGACGCGGACGGCGAACCGCACGTCCCCGAGCGGGGTGACGACGTCGAGCGCCCGCGGAGCCGTCCGCGACAGGACTTCGGTGTCCAGCATGCAGACATCCTTACCCCGCGGGCTGACCGGCGAAAATGCGCTGGGCGAACGTCACCCGACCGGGGAAGATCGGCGGTGTGGAAGAGGCACTGAACCGCCGGCCCCCGCTCCCACCGGTGGGCGCGGTGGTCGACCGCGACGGCCCGGTCGTGCGAACTCACTACGGCACGCACGGCGAGGTGAGTCACGGGCCGCTGCCCGAGTGCGACCTCGCAGCGCTGGTGTCCCGGCAGGTCGATGCCTTCGCGCAACGCAGCGAGCCGGTGCTCTGGCCGGTCTACGGCGACGCCCGGCTCGCCGGGGCCCTGCTCGCCGCCGGCTTCACCGCGGAGCCGGACCGTGCGGTACTCCGCGGTCCGATCGGGACGGACACCACGACGCTCCCCCTGGTCGGCCACGACTGGACCGGGCACCAGCGGGTCGCGGAGCTGGCCGCGAAGACCGGCCCGCACCGCCGCCCGTTCTCGGAGTTCCTGGCCGACTCCGCCTACTTGAACCAGTCGGCCGCGGTCGTCCTCGACGGCGATCGCGCCGCCTGGCTGGAACGATCCGGGGAGCTCATGGTGGTGGGCGGGGTCACCGACCCCCGCCTCGCCGCCACGCTCGCCGCCCACGACTGGCGCCATCCGGAGGTGCGGTTCTTGCTCGTCGAGGCCACTGGCGACCTGCGGGACGCGTTCGAAGCCGCCGGGATGCGCGAGGTCACCACGGTCACCCGCTACCACCTGGCCTCGCCCGGCGAACCGGCGCGGACCCGGCCGGTCCGGCGGCTGTTCTCCGAGCCGGAGTACGACGACATCTGGGCGCGTTTCCGCGAGAGGTTCGCCTTCCGGCCCGACACGCGGGAGTTCCCCGGCATCACCGAACCCGCGCACTCGGTGACCTGGCACGTCGGCGACCTCGACGACCCGCAGCTGGACGCGCTGTACGACATCGTCCACAAGGGACTTCGCGAGTCAGTCGAGCCAGGCGAGGAGCTGTACTGGCTCGACTGGCAGCACGTCGGCTACCGCTTCGACCCCGCCCGGGTCGACGGCGCCGGACCGCGCTGGCCCGGCGGCGTCTTCCCGGACGGGGACTACCACATCTACCTGACCGGCGACCTCCGCCTGGGCACCTTCGGGCACCCGTGGGAGGCGACGATCTGCGTCTTCGGCGACCTGCTCACGCGGATCGACGCCGAGCTGAGCGCGGCGCTCGGCGAGCCGATCCGGCGCTCAGAACCCTGAGGTGCCGTTCGGCGTGCCCAGCCCGGTCGGCCCGTCGTACCCGGCACCGGCCGTGCAGAGGTAGCTCCCGCCGCAGCTGCCGTTCGAGCCCGACGTGACGTCGTAGAGCCCGCTGGTGTGCGCGTACGGGTACGACCCCGACGTCACCGAGTTGCCCGCCAGCGCGTACACGCTCGCGATCACCGGTGACGACAGGCTCGTCCCGCCGACCTGCACCCAGCCGTCCGCGCCCTGGGCCAAACCCAGCGACAGCAGGAAGTCGCACCACGACGAGCTGCCGCAGCTGTTGTAGGTGTCGTAGACGCCGAGCCCGGTGGCCGGGTCCGCGACCGCCGAGACGTCCGCGACCGTCCTCTTCGCACACCCGCTGTCGTGCTGCCAGGACGGTTTTGCCTCCAGGGCCGAACACCCGCTGCCGCTGCCGTTCCACGCCGTTTCGGTCCAGCCGCGCGTGGTGGTCGCCGCCTTCTTCAACGTCGTGCCGCCGACCGCCGTGACGTACGGCGACGACGCCGGCCAGCTGACGCCGTAACCGGAGTCGCCCGAGGACGCCGTGACCGCGATGCCCGGGTGGTTCAGGTGGGCGTCCGCGGCGAGGATCGTCGAGTCCTCGGCACCGCCGTAGCTGTTGGAGATCGCCACCACGCCCGGCGTCGCCGCGGCCGTGTCGACCGCCGTCATCAGCGGGTCGGTGTCCGGGGAGTCGGCTTCCACCAGCAGGATGTGGCAGTCCGGGCAGGCCGCCGACACCGCGTCGAGGTCGAGGCTGATCTCCTCGGCCCAGCCGTAGTCGGGCGCCGGGAGCGGGCTCGCCGCGCCGTTCTGGTTGACCTTCTTGAAGCAGCCGTTGGCCGTCGTGCACGGGGAAAGCCCGCGCGCGGACCGGAACTTGGCCAAGTCGGCTTCCGCGGTCGGCGCGTCCTGAGCGTCCACAATGGCCACCGTGCGGCCGTTCGCGTGCAGCCCGCCGAGGTGGTACGCGGCCTGGATCTCGGCCGGGCCGTAGCCGACCGGGGTCGAGACGACCAGCGGGCCGGTGCCGTTCGGCGACCGGATCGCCTTGCCGAGGCAGTGCAGCTTGCCGGAATTGGCGCAGCCGAAGTTCACGACGCCGCCGCTCCGCAGCGGCGCGGCTTCGGCGGTCGAGGTCGTGGCCACCGTCAGCGGGGCCGCGATCAGAGAGAGGACGACGAGGGACCGGAACAACCGTGGAGGCACCATGGCCTACTCCTCGGTAGGGGACGAGGTGAGGCAGCGGATCGTCGCATGTCACTAGATCGAGTTCACCCGACAGAAGAAGGTTTCTCGGTTCAGTCAATCGCCCACCGTGGCGGCAATCCGACGACGAGTGACGAACCGCCTCACTCATTTGCGCATTGGTCCAGACAAGTGTTATCCAACCGTGACCGAAGCACCGCTGACTGGGAGCTACTTTGTTGCGACTGGCAACAAATACCTCGTGGATCCCCAACGGCGGAGGTGTCACGGCGTGAACCGGACCTTGGACAAGCTACGACGACGCGGCCCGGTGCTCGCGCTCGTCGCCTCGGCACTGCTGGTGGCGGCCGGGCTCACCGCCCCCGCCGCGCTCGCCGCGGACGACTACACGCAGAGCGTCACGCAGCCGAGTTCGACGCAGGCGCAGATCAACTTCACCCCGACGACCCCGGCGCTGTACGTGGACGTCCACTACACCGGCGTGCCCGGCGTCGGCCAGCAGAACGTCCGGATGACCAACGGCTCCGGCACCTGGCGCACGACCGTCAACGGCCTGAGCAGCGGAAACGTTCTCGACTACTGGTTCACCTACGAGAAGAACGGCCCGCAGTACGACACCCCGCACTTCAGCTACACCGTCGGCGGCGGCACGACGACGGTCGCGGCTCCGACGTTCAGCCCGCCCGGCGGCACGTACTCGTCCGCCCAGACGGTGACGATCAGCAGCGCCACCGCGGGGGCCACCATCCGGTACACCGTGGACGGCTCGACGCCGACGGCGTCCTCGGCGCTCTACAGCGGACCGATCAGCGTCCCGAACTCCCGCACGGTCAACGCGATCGCACTCAAGTCCGGGTCGACGACCTCGCCGGTGTCGAGCGCGAGCTACACGATCGGCACCCAGGCGGGCTGCCCGACGCAGTCCGACACCCCGAACTTCGGGCCGAACGTGCGGATCTTCGACCCGGGCATGTCCGCGGCGACGATCCAGGCCCAGCTGGACACCGACTTCAACAACCAGAAGGACACTCTCACCGCGCAGTTCGCCGATCGCCGCGTCGCCCACCTCTTCAAGCCGGGCACCTACAACGGCGTGCACGACAACGTCGGCTTCTACACCTCGGTGGCCGGCCTCGGCCAGAACCCCGGTGACGTCCTGATCAACGGCGACGTCACCGTCGACGCCTTCAACGCCTCCGACAACGGCGTCGCGCTGCAGAACTTCTGGCGCTCGGCGGAAAACCTGGCGGTCAACCCCTCCGGTGGCCAGGAACGCTGGGCGGTCGCGCAGGCCGCGCCGTTCCGCCGGATGGACGTCCGCGGCGGGCTGCAGCTGTACCCGGCGAGCTACGGCTACGCCAGCGGCGGCTACATCGCCGACACGAAGGTGGCAGGCCAAGCCGCGTCGGTGTCGCAGCAGCAGTGGTACACCCGCGACTCCGCGCTGGGCAGCTGGAACGGCGGCGTGTGGAACATGGTCTTCTCCGGCACCAGCGGCGCGCCGGCGACCACGTTCCCGAACCCGCCGGAGACCACGCTGGCCACGACGCCGGTCTCCCGTGACGTCCCCTACCTCTACGTCGACGGCACCGGCAAGTACCGCGTGTTCCTGCCTTCCCTGCGCACGAACGCGTCCGGCCCGAGCTGGGCGAACGGCAGCACCCCGGGCACGTCGGCGCCGATGAGCCAGTTCTACGTCGTCAAGTCCGGTGACACGGCCTCGTCGATCAACAACGCGCTCGCGGCGGGCTGCAACCTGTTCTTCACGCCGGGCGTCTACCACCTCAACCAGACGCTCAACGTGACCAAGGCCGGCACGACGATCCTCGGCATCGGCTACCCGACGCTGGTGCCCGACAACGGCGTCAACGCCATGCAGGTGTCCGATGTGGACGGCGTGCGGCTCAAGGGCCTGCTGTTCGACGCGGGCACGACGAACTCGCAGGCGTTGCTCACGGTCGGCCAGTCCGGGTCGTCGGCGTCGCACGCGTCGAACCCGACGACGGTCCAGGACGTGTTCTTCCGGATCGGCGGCGCGATCGCCGGCAAGGCGACGAACAGCCTGATCGTCAACAGCGCCAACACGATCATCGACCACATCTGGGCGTGGCGGGCCGACCACGGCAACGCGGGCACGGTCGGCTGGAACACGAACACCGCCGACACCGGGCTGGTCGTGAACGGGGCGAACGTGCTGGCCACCGGCCTGTTCGTCGAGCACTACCAGAAGTACCAGGTGATCTGGAACGGCCAGGGCGGCCGGACGATCTTCTTCCAGAACGAGATGCCCTACGACGTGCCGAACCAGGCGTCGTGGAACGCGCCATCGGGCGTCGCCGGGTATGCCGCGTACAAGGTCGCATCGAACGTGACGTCCCACGAGGCCTGGGGACTCGGGAGCTACTGCTTCTTCGACACGAACCCGGCGGTGTCCAGCTACCACGCGTTCGAGGTGCCGAACAACAGCGGCGTCCGGTTCCACAGCCTGCTGACGGTGTCGCTCAACTACCGCGGCACGATCACGCACGTCATCAACGACACCGGCGGCGTCACGCCTTCGGGCACGGTGCCGGTCAACGTGGTCAGCTACCCGTAACCCGGGTGAACAGCGAGCCCCGCACCGGACCCGACCCGGTGCGGGGCCTCGCTGTTTTCAGGCAACGTGCAGGACCGCGTCGGCGTTCTCGAGCAGCTCCCGGGTGAGCGGTGCGTACCGGTGGTCGGTGTCCTCCCGGGTGCGACCGGCCGGGATCTCCGTGGTCAGGCGCCAGGTCTTCGTTTCGCGTTGCAGCGAGCCCTCGTAGGTGTCCGCGGCCGGCTCGCCGAGGCCGAGGGCTTCGCTGTGGCCGAGGCTGCCGGCGACGAAGGCGTACCGGTCGCCGAGCCGCGCCGCGACGATCGCCCCCGCGCCGGAGCCCAGGTGGGCGTTGTGCGCGAACACCAGGGTCCGGCCGGGCTGCGAACCGTGGATGTCCAGGAGGTTCCGGGCCATGATGACCGCCCGGGCGCGCGCGAGGCGGGCGATCCTCGTGTCCCGGTCCCCGGGCAGCGCCGAGGCCGCGTGGTAGCGCAGCAGATCGAGCCCGGCGGTCGCGTGGATCCGCGCACGGTTCCATTCGGCGTCCGAGGTCGTCTCGGCGCGAGCGTCGAGGGCCATGAGCAGGTCGTCCGCGATGACCCGCAGCTCACGGGCCTCGGGTGACGCGCCGGGCGACGCGGCCGGGTCGAGGATCGCTTCGGACCGGCTCCACCGTTCGTCCTCGCCGGTCAGAGTCGCGATGTCGACGTCGAGGCCCAGGTGGTCGCGAACGTGTTCGAGGTAGCGACGCGGGCTGGGCGCGCTGAACATCTCCGTCGGGGCGTCGAAGCCGTGGAAGGTCAGCGGTTCGCCGGCGGTCTCGTTGTACTCGCGCAGCCAGTCGAGCAACTGCCGGTTGGCGGCCACTTCGCCGAAGCCGTGCGAGAACCCGCCGTCGAGCGCGGCGACGCGGTCGGTCTCCAGCGCGATCGACCGGAAGCCGTGCTCGACGAGCCGGGCGAACAGCTCGTTGCGGATCCGCGCGAAGGCCGGTTCGAAGTGCGTCGGCTCCCCGAACGCGAGCAGTTCGGCGGTGAAGTCCGTGATGTCCATGTGGTTGAATCGTATCCTTGAAGACCCGATTGAGACCTGCTGACCTCGCCCGCGAGCACGGCATTTCCACGCAGGCGGTCCGCAACTACGAGCGCGACGGCTTCCTCCCGCCGGCCGCGCGCACCGCGAGCGGCTACCGGGTCTACACCGAGACGCACGCCGCGGCCCTGCGTTCCTTCCTCGCCCTGGTCCCGGCCTACGGACACGCGACGGCGGGCGGGATCATGCACGCCGTCAACGAAGACGACCTCGGCCGCGCGCTCACGCTCGTCGACCGCGGCCACGAGCAGCTGCTCCGGGACCGCGAAACCCTCAACACGGTCCGGAAGGCGATCGGGCACCTGACGACCGGGACGGCACCCGAACCGGCGACGGCCGGCTGGTCGATCGGCGAACTCGCGCACCGCCTCGGCGTCACCGCGGCGACCGTGCGGGCGTGGGAACGCGCCGGCATCCTGGTGCCTTCGCGGAACCGGGCGACCGGCTACCGGGTCTACCAGGCGGCCGACATCCGGGACGCGGAACTGACCCACCTGCTCCGCCGCGGCGGCTACCCCCTGGCACACATCGCGACGGTGGTCGAGCAGGTTCGCACCGCGGGCGGCACCGAGTCGCTGGCCGAGGCGCTCGAAACCTGGCAGGACAGGCTGACCGCGCGTGGCCTGGCGATGCTCGACGCGGCCGGCCGGCTCAGCGCGTACCTGGCGTCACGGCCGTGAGCCCGGGTGCAGCCGGTCGTATTCGTGCGCGGCCGCGCGCTGGGTCCGCACCGGCAGCGCCGTCTCCCCGGCTTCGTCGTCGACCTCGTTGAGCCCCAGCTGCACGGCCAGCCGGATCTGCTCGCGGTTTTCCCGGACCACGGCGGAGAAGAAGTCGTCGATCCGCGGGTCGAGGAGGACTTCGAGCAGCACCCGGAACGACGTGTCGACGCAGGCACGCACGATCTCGTCGTGGAACGGCAGCCGCTTGAGCTTCCCGAGCTGCGGGTCCGCGGCGATCTTCTCGGCGATGATCGTGCGCAGCTCGTCCTTGTGCGCCCCGAGCGACTTGGCCAGGTTCTCCGGGTAGTTGCCGGTCTCCAGCACCTTGACGACCTCGTCGAGCACCGCGATCGTCACCGGCTTCTTGATCGCCTTCACGATCGGCTCGGAGAGCTTGTCCACGAGCCGGTAGGTGAACTGCTCGCCGACAGCCCGGTCGGCGGCCCGCCCGATCCGCACGAGCAGCAGCACGACGCTGACGAACTTGTGCGCGGCCATCGCGGGGTGGGCGACCGGGATCATGGCGAACAGCTCGTACCAGTTGCGCACGAGGAACTTCCTGGCCCACCGCCGTTTCCGCCACCGCCACAGGAACTCGAGCAGGAAGATCCCGCAGATCCCGCAGTCGATGTAAAAGATGACGAGCCCGGCGTCGCGCGCGGGCGGGCTGAGCACCATGAACCCCAGCAACCCGACCGAACCGGCGGCGAGCACGAGCATGAGCCAGTCGTCGGCGCGCACGTTCCCGGGCAGCACCCCGCTGTTGAGCTCGGGTTCACTGGTGACCATGCCCGATGATGGCACGGACGCCGCTGATCAGCCGGTCCGGCACGGGCGGGGAAGTGGCAGGTTTTTGTCCACGATTCGTCGCGTTCGGCCACCGCCCGATAGGGCATCGTGGACGGTGGCGGTCACGGCGAGGAGGAGCATGGAGCGGACACCGCACAGCCGGCTGTTCGCTCCGGCTCGCGGGGACGCGGCGGCTGGTGGCTCAAGAAGCGGGCTGCCAGCCCACGCCGTAGGACCGCGCGGACCGCAGGTCGCGGAAGCCGGTGTGCACCTCGCCCGCGTTGTCGAGGAAGAGCGGCTTGCGCGCGGTCAGCGGGTCCTGGGCGTCCTTGGAGAATTCGCCGTCGATCCGCCAGACGCGCTGTGGTGGCTGCCGCCGGTCGAACCGGACGTTGACGTCGAAGCGCTCGCACGGGAATTCCGGCGTGCAGCAGTAGAAGGGCGAAGGCAGCTCGTCCACCCGGATGCGGAAGAAGAACTCGTGCTCGTCGCCGGCGTCCAGCGGCTGCGGCGGCCGCAGGCTGAAGGCGACCCGGGACGAGCTGACCATCCGCACGGAATGCACCTCTCCGCCGGCAACGACGTCGATGCCGAGACCCGAGAGGTCCGGCTGGCCGCTGGTGCTGGCGGGGCGGGCGAGGGAGATCGCGTGCTCGACGTCGGCGAGCCCGGCGACGTGGCTGACCACCCGGCGGGTCTCGAAGACCTCGGCGGCGGCCACGCCCGTCAAGGTCAGCCGGACCGCCAGTGCCGACGTGTGCCAGGGGCCGTCGTCGCTGGTGGCCGCGCCCCCGTACGGCGACGGCGCCCCGTACGCGGCCTCGGCGATCAGGTAGATGACGTCGTCGGCGCGGCGCTGCATCGTCCGCACGTTCCGGTCGGCTCCCGTGCCCAGCAGTTCGAGGCGCTGGGTGTAGCGCTCGTTCGCGCCGGTGCCGAAACCCAGGACGATCCGCGCCGTCCGGCGGTGCGATTCGGGCAGCTTTTCGATCAAGCGGCGAAGGGTTTCGACGACCTTGCCGCGCACCGTTCCCGGGCTGTCGTCTTCGTGGACACCGCACACTTCGCGCAACTGTTCGCCGACGAGCCCCGGCAGCGTCTTCGCTTGGATGCCCAGCCCCTTGCGGAGCAGTTTCAGCTCCGCTGAGAGAGCGTTGATCTTCGCTTCGGCCGCCTCCTGAGCCAAGCCGTCACCTCCGTCTTGCTCGTTTCGTGGAAGTCTACCCACCTTCGCCGCGCCGCACGACGCCGTCATCCGTTTCCGGCCGTTTCCGGATCCGGGAAACAGCGCAGGTCGGCGATTTCTCCCGAGTGGCAACGGGAAACGTCTGTCGCGGGCCAATTCACCGGGTCAAGCTTGGTTCGCCGAAATCCTTCGGCGAACCAAGGAAGTCACCGCGGCGAAACCGCGGTGACGGCGATCCGGAAAGGGGAACGCGATGCACACGCACCTCGTCATCGTGCTCGGCCAGCTGGTCTCCCTGCTGGGCTGACCAGTACTGCCGGCGGGCCCGGGCCGCCGGCGGACCTTCCCCCCGTTCGCCGATTACAGGATGATCGAGCCATGCCGGACTTTGGAGCGGAATTGAAACGTCGACGGATGTCGGTCGGCATGTCACTGACCGGACTCGCTGCCTCCGTCCATTTCACCAAGGGTTACCTCAGCAAGGTGGAGAACGGCAAGGTCCGCGTGAACCGGGACCTCGCCAAGGCCTGCGACCTGGCACTGGGTGCCGGCGGAGAACTGCTCGCCCTGGTCGCGGAATCGGCATTTCCCGCGCGCCGCAGCGCCGGCGGCATCGTCGGGCTTCCCGACAACGGCCGGTACTTCGTCGGCCGCGAAACCGAACTCGAAGCGCTGTCCGCACTGCTCCTCGGGCCGGACGAGGCCCGGGTCGGCGTGGTGCACGGGATGGCCGGAGCCGGCAAGACGGCACTGGCCGTCGCCGCCGCCCGGCAGGTCGCCGGCGCCTTCCCGGACGGCTGTCTCTTCTTCGACCTCCGGGGCCACACCCCCGGCGCCGTCGAGCTTTCGCCCGGCGAGGCCCTGCACCGGCTGCTGCGGCTGCTGGACGTCTCGGCCGAACAGCTCCCCGCCGACGAAGACGGCCTGGCCAACCTGGTCCGCGACCAGCTGCGCGGACGCCGGATGATCCTCGTGCTCGACAACGTCCGGTCCGCCGAACAGATCCGGGCCATCGCCGACGGCGAGACGTCGTCGCGGATCCTGGTGACCAGCCGGGGCCGGCTGCCCGCGCTCGACGACGCCTGGCACTTCCCCGTCGGGGTGCTGCCGCTCGGCGACGCCGTCCGGCTGCTGCGGTCCGTCGCCGGCGACCACGCACCGGACGACGACACGGTGGCGACCGGGATCGTCCGGCACTGCGGGCAGTTACCGCTCGCGGTGCGGATCGTGGCCGCCCGGTTCGTCGCCGGCGGCTGGACGGCGGCGCAGCTGCGAGACCGCTTGGCCGACGAGACCACCCGGCTCGGCGCGCTGGAGGACGGCGAGCGGAGCGTCGCGACCGCGTTCGCCGTCTCGTACGAAGCGCTGCCCGGCGACCAGCAGCGGTTGCTGGGGTTGCTCTCCCTCCACCCGGCGGCCGCCGCGGAAACCGGCGCCGTCGGAGCGCTCGCCGGTCTCGGCGCGGGCGAAACGGACCGCTTGGTCGACCGGCTGCACGACGCGCACCTGGTCGTCCGCGACGAACGGGGGTACGTCGAGCTCCACGACCTGATGCGCACCTTCGCGGCGAAGCACGCGCTGCCCCAGGTGCCGCCGGACGACCGCGAAGCCGCCGTGCGCCGGCTGGTCGAGCACCTCGTCGCGCTGGCGGTGGCGGCCGACGAGCTCGCCGAACCCCACCGGTTCCGCCCGGCCACCGGCCTGCCGGCGCCGGCGGGCGTGCCCTTCTCGGACGCCGACGGCGCACTCGCCTGGCTGGGTGCGCAGTGGCCGGCGCTCGCGGACATCGTCGATTCCGCGGCCCGGCACCGGCTGTACGACCGCTGCTGGCAGCTGGCGTTCGTGCTCCGCGCGTTCTTCTTCCGCGAGCGGCTGCTCGAACCCTGGATCCGCACGCACGAGCGCGCGCTCGAAGCCGCGCGAGCGGCCGGCGACCCGGGGGCGACGGGCATGATCCTCAACAACCTGGGCATGGCACACGTCGAGGCGGGCCGCCCCGGCGACGCGGTCCGCTTCCACCAGCAGGCCCAGGAGCAGTTCGCGCTGGCCCGCGACGACCGAGGCGCGATCGACGCGCTGTCCAGCCTGGCGTGGGCGCGCCTGTACCGCGGCGAAGCCGAGCCGGCGGTGGCCGACTTGACGACGGTGCTGGCCGGCTACCGCCGGACCGGCCGCACCCGGAACGTGGTGATCGCGCTCCGGGGTCTCGCCCTGGCGTCCGCGGCATTGGACCGCTTCCCCGAGGCGCTGGCCGCCGCGCAGGAGGCGACCGGGCTCGCCCAGCTGCCGGTCGACCTGGCGATGGCGGTCAACTGCGAGGCCTGGGTCCACTTCCGCGCCGGCCACTGGGACGAAGCCGCGCGCAGTTACCGGCGAGCGGCCGAAGTGGCCGACGACGCGGGAAGCGAGTACGAACGGGCTCGCGCGTTGACGGGCCGGGGCAACACGGCGGCCGCCCGCGGCGACCGGCCGGAGGCACGGCGTTGGTGGGCGGAGGCGGCCGCGTACCGGGTGAAGCTCGACCCGGCCGTGCTCGGCGAGGCCGAATACCGGAACCGGCCGGCGTTCGCGGAGTGACCGGCGGGTGGCCCACCCGGGCCGCCGGAAACGGGTCAAAAGCAGGACACTTACCGGCCACGGCACTCATCAAGGTAGCGAAGGCACCCCGCGCGGCGATCAACGCCGGGAAGCCGAAACCGTGGTGAGGTCATCATGACTACGCATTGAGTTCCGCAGACCGGGCAGCCGCAGTGCCCGGCCGATGGCCCGTGCCACCGACCGGGTTTCCCGGGAAAGCCTTGCCAGGCAACGGGAAACGGGTTGTCGCCCACCGGTTCCGGGGCGCACCATCAATGCAGACCGGATTTCGCGGATACCGCGAAATCAATCGCATCCCGTTCGACGGGGAATTCCGAGGAGCCTGCCATGGTGGTCGTCTGTTCCGTTTCCGCTCTCGTCCGCACGACCCTGTTCGTCGTCATGCTCGCGCTGGTGGCCGGGCTGGCGCTCGCCGCGCCGTCGAGCACGCCCGGTTCCGGGCCGGCCGGGTCCCCCGCCACCACCGCGGAACCCGTCACGCACTGAAGACCGTCAGGGCCCCAGGTGCTCCACCAGCTTGGCCAGCTGGTCGGCGTAACGCCGGACGAACTCGGGCGAGTCCCCGTCGGTGCCGGTCAGCCCGTCGACCACGTGCGGCAACGTCACCGGGGCCATCGCCGCCGCCATCAGCAGCACCGTCAGGCACGCCGGGTCGACCCACTCCGGCAGGCGGCCCTCGGCCTTCAGCGCCTCGATCTGCGTCACCGTCCCCGCCAGGCGCCGCGTGCGCGGCGCGTGGTCCGGGTCGGCGTCCGGGCCCTCGTACTCCAGGCCCGACCACGCCAGCAGCCGGGCGCCGTCGCGGCTCGCCAGTGCCTCCAGCGCCATCCGGCGCACCTGTTCGGACAGCGGCAGGTCCGGGGCCATCAGCTCGCTCTGCCGCTCCCCCCACGCCTCCGACATCGCGCGGTACAGGCCTTCTTTGCCGTCGAAGTAGTAGGAGATCAGCTGCTGGTTCACCCCGGCCCGCGCCGCGATCGCCGCGATCCGCGCTCCGGCGTAGCCCTTGGCCGCGAACTCCGCGCCCGCCGCCTCCAGGATCAGCCGGCGGGTGCGCTCCGGATCCCGTTGGCGTTCCTGGGGCTTCGGCGAACGGCGGGGCTTCGACGCGGTCACGCCGCGACTATACGTCAACCAACCGGTTGACTCTGTGGAACAGAAGGTTGAGGCAGCGCGGCCGTCAGGGCGAGGGCGAGCACGAGCACCCCGGCGCTGACCGCGAGCGCGCCCGCCGTCGCGGAGGCGGATCCGCTGTCCAGCCGGGCGAAGAAGACCGTGCCGAACAAGGCGATCCCGGTGGCCGTACCCAGCTGGACGGTGGTGTTCACGACACCGGACGCCGCACCGGCCCGCTCGGGCCGGACCCCCGCCATCGAGGCGGCGAACAACGAGTTCAGCACCGCCCCCATCCCGAGCCCGACGGCGATCACGGGCACCAGCAGCGCCCATCCGCTCAGCGCCGAGTCCTCGTGCGCCACCAGGACCGCGAGCAGCACCAGCCCGGCCAGCAGCACCGCGACCCCGCCGGCGGTGAACGCCCGGCCGAACTTCGGGGCCAGGCGCATGGCCAGGACGTTGCCCGCGACGATGCCGAGCGTCGACGGCGCGAACGTCAACGCCGCCTCCCACGGCGAGAACCCGAGCCCGAGCTGCAGGTGCAACGTCAGGACGAAGAAGACGCCGACCCCGGTGTTGACGCAGAGCAGGACGGCCTGGCTGCCGGCGACGTGCCGCAGCAGGTCCGGCGGGAGCAGCGGTTCCCCACCCCGGCGGAACTGAAGCCGCTGCTGCCACGCGAACACGCCGAACAGCGGAACGGCGGCCGCCAGCAGCGCGATCGACCACGCCGGCCAGCCCAGTTCGCGCCCCTGCACCAGCGGGTAGAACACCGCGAACAGCGCGGCGGTCAGCAGCGCCAGCCCGACGGGGTCCATGCGGTGCCGGAGAAACCCCGGCCGGCCCGGCATGGTGAGCAGGGCACCGGCCAGCGCGAGCACGCCGATGGGCAGGTTCACCAGGAAGATCGCCCGCCAGCCGGTGCCGAACAGATCGGCCTCGGTCAGCGCGCCGCCCAGCAGCGGCCCGGCGAGCCCGCCGACCGGGAACGCGGCCGCGTACCAGGTCATCGCCTTCGGCCGCTCCCGCTCGTCGAACTCCGCGTGGACGAACGACAGGACCTGCGGCACCATCAACCCGGACCCGACGCCCTGCACCACGCGCGCGGCGATCAGCACGCCGACGTGCCCGGCGAGACCGGCGGCCAGCGAGGCCGCGGTGAACACGAGCATGCCCGCCACGAACAGCTTCTTCGGCCCGTGGCGGTCGCCCAGCCGGCCGCCGGTGATCAGCGTGAGCGCGAACCCCAGCGCGCACCCGGCCGAGATCCACTGCAGCGCGGACTCGCCGGTGCCGAGCTCCCGCCGGATGGTCGGCAGCGCCACCGCGACGATCTGGTTGTCGATCATGTCCACCAGCACCGCGAGCACCGCGACCGCCAGTGCCCACCACCTGAGCGCGTGCTTCTCCACGACTTGCCTCTCTCCCCACGACGACCGTGACGCAGCCATCGTCAACCAGAGATACAACTCTGTCAACCAAATGTTTGATTGTGTCCGCCAGGCGCCGGAGAGAGCGTGATCAGCCTTCGAGCACCTCCCGCAGCTTCTTGGCGAAGGCCTCGGGCTGGCCCGCGTAACCGAACTCGCCGCCCAGGAAACCGCCGTGGTGGCTCGGGAAGACGGTCGCCTCCTGCCCGAGCAGCTCGGCCGTCCCGACCGCGGCCCGCCCGGTGAAGACTTCCCGGGACTCCTCGCCGACGGCGACGACGATGCGCGTCGGCGCCGCGGCCAGCGCCTCGGCGTCGAGCCGGTAGGTGGTCACCGCGAGGGAACGGTCGGTCAGCAGCGGGTCGTCGCGGCGGCCGTCGTCGTCGGCCGGCAGCCCGAACTGCACCGGGTCCGCCGGTGGCAGCGCGAAGTAGGCGTCGGTGAACTCCCCCTGCCACGAGGTCATCGCGAAGAACGCCGCCATCCCGGCGCCGAACCCCTTGGCCTGGTAGGCGTCCCGGATCGCCTGGCCGGCGCGCTCGGCCGCGGCGGCGTCCGGCAGCGACCCGATGAGCGGCGGCTCGTGGGCGACCAGGGTGCGGACGTCACCGGGATGGGCGGTGACGAGCGCGAGCGCGGTGACCGCTCCGCCACTGCTCCCGAACACCTCGACGGCGCCGGCCCCCAGCGCCTGGATGACGGCGTGGACGTCTTCGGCTTGGACGGCGGGCACGTGGTCTTCCCGCCCGTCCTTGCGGACGCTGCGCCCGAGCCCCCGCGGGTCGTAGGTGACCACGGTGCGGTCGGCGAAGTGCGCCGCCAAGGAGCTGAACCCTTCGGCGGTCATCGGCTGCCCGATCATGAGCAGCGGTGGCCTCGGGCTCTCGGCGGGCGCCGGGCCGTGGACGTCGTAGACGATGTCGGCTCCGGGTGTTTCCAGCGTGTGTGTGGTGGCCATGGTTCCTCCCCGTTCAGGTCTCCTCGGGACGTTAGACCGGGGCACCGACAGTTTTGCCGGAGCAAGTCGCGCGCCGTGGTGTCGATCCACGTCGGCGGGGCTTATGAGGCCCCGCTGGTTGCCGAACCGCGCGCGTGAGTGGCCGACCGGACTCGCACCGGCTTCGCCCGGGGCCACAGCCCGGGGCCTCGTCTCCTTCGGCATCGGCCACGGTGGAAGACGTGGGTGTCGAACCCACCGAGGCGATCGTGCAAGGATCACCCGCGCTCCGGCGCGTCTCCCGGGCGGCGCGTCCGGGACGCGCCGAGCGAGCCCCCGGCAGGAATCGAACCTGCGACCTGCGGCTTCGGAAGCCGCTGCTCTTTCCACTGAGCCACGGGGGCGCACCCGCATCGCCCGCACTGTTGCGGCCGAGACGAGCGCGGAAAAAAGGCACCGGCGGAAGGAGTCGAACCCCCGGGTCACGGTTTTGGAGACCGCGCCGCTTCCGAAGCACGCCGATAGAGAATTGCGACCGCACGAAAAAGAGAAAGCCGCCCGAATCGGTTTCCCGAAGGGCGGCTCCCGTGACGCGACGAGTACTACGTCAGGTCAGGAAGCCCGGAAGACCATGCCGCCGGACAAGGACGGCCATCGACGCACGCGTGGCGGCGTCCGCCGCGGTGCGCCACGTCTCTCGCGTCCACCTATGCGTCATGATCACTCCTGGTTCGTTCCGGTGAAACCATGATCGGGCACCCGGCCACGAGCGTCAACGCATTTAGGACCTGTCCGCAAGCGCCAGTGGCCGGATTCGCTCACGCGCCGACCCGGAAACAGAATGCGCGCCGGCATCGCCCGACGGCAAGCTCACCTGCACCACGATCGACCCGGACGCCCGGCGCCGCGGATCCGGGCGCGTCAGGCGTGCCTTGCGGAGCCGCCAAGGGGGCTCGAACCCCTGACCTTCTGTTTACAAGACAGATGCTCTACCAGCTGAGCTATAGCGGCCTGGCACCGAGGCGCCGGACACAGTGTACCGAGCCGCCTCCCGTGATCCGTTCGGGAGGCAGGATCCGCAGGTCCAGGTCACCATGGGGCAACGTGGTGGACGCCACTCCATGATCCGTGCAACGGTCGGAGCGCAGCCGTCGATGGTCCGGGAGGAGTAGAGCGAGGAGGTGGATGGATCATGAAGATCAGCGAGCGCACCAACGGGGGCCGGGCGACCAGATGGCCGCTCCTCGAACCACCCGAGCAGACCCAGCGGCCCCGCGCGCACCGGCCCAACCTCCTCAAGCGCCGTCCGTGGCACGTCCTCGAAGCGCCGACCGGTGAGCTGCCCGCCGTCGACGCCGACGAGGCCATGGGGCCGCAGCTGCCCGACGAGGCCACCGTCAACTTCGTCCTCGACCTGAGCCTGCGCATCGGCGAGGTCCAGATGGCCAGCGGCGCGGGCGCGTCGGACGTCACCGCGACGATCATCGCCATCGCCGGCGCGCTCGGGCTGCCGCACTGCGAGGTCGACGTCATCTTCACGTCGATCACCGTCACCTGCCACCGCGGCACCGACCTGACGCCCATCACCGCGCTGCGCGTCGTGCGGAGCCGGAGCCTCGACTACACCCGGCTGACCGAAACCGAGAAGCTCGTCCGCAAGATCGTCCGCGGGCACATGGGTGCCGAGCAGGCGCAGACCGAGCTGGAGCGGATCACCTCCGCCCCGCACCCGTACCCGCGCTGGGTCGCGACGCTGTCCTGGGGCGGCGTCGCCGCGTTCGTCACCATCCTGCTCGGCGGGGGCTTCGACATCGCGCTCGTCGCCTTCGTCATCAGCGGCGTGATCGACCGGGTCGGCCGGGTGGTGAACCGCTACGGGCTGCCGTTCTTCTTCCAGCAGGTGGTCGGCGGCCTGGTCGCGACGCTGTCGGCCATGGTCATCGTCAGCAGCAACGTCCTGACCACCGACAAGCCGACGCTGGTCGTCGCGGCGGCGGTCACCGTCCTGCTGTCCGGGCTGTCCACCGTCTCGGCCGTGCAGGACGCCATCACCGGCTACAACGTCACCGCCGCCGGCCGCACCATGGAGACCGCGCTGATGTCGGCGGGCCTGATCGCCGGGGTCGTGCTCGCCCTGCGGATCGCCGTCATGCTCGGCCTGCCGCGCACCCCGCTGCCCGAAGTGACCGGGTCGACGCCGCAGCAGCTGCCGCTCGTCGTGCTCGGCGGGGCCGGCGCCGCCGCGTGCTTCGCGCTCGCGAGCTACGCCAAGGTGCGCGCCATGCTGGTCGCGGCGGCCGCGGGCGGCATCGGCGCCGCCGTCTACGGCGCGCTCATGCTGGCCGAGCTGGACGGCGTCAGCTCGTCCGCGGTGGCCGCGACGCTGGTGGGGTTCTGCGGTGGCGTGCTCGCGCGGCGACTCGGCGTTACTCCACTGGTCGTAGCCGTGTCCGGGATCACTCCGCTGCTTCCGGGCCTGTCGACCTACCGTGGTCTGTACCAGATCGGGGTCGAGCCGAGCGGCAACATCTCGACGCTCATGACGGCCGTCGCAATCGGGCTTGCGCTGGCTGCGGGCGTGGTACTCGGGGAATGGCTGGCCCAGCCGGTGCGCACCGGACTGGGCCGGCTCGAGCGGCGGTTCGCCGGACCACGCATGGCTGGTCCGCTCGAACCGACCGAACGGAGCTTGGAGTAATACCGCGGTCACCGAATGTTCATCGCTCACGCGATAGGGTTTCACTCTGGGGCCGCGACCCAGACGCGAGGAGCAGGCGACGTGAGTGACCAGAAGGAGAACTCGAACCAGGCCGATTTCGTCGTGGTGGCGAACCGGCTACCGGTGGACCTGGAACGCACCTCCGAGGGCGAGCGCCGGTGGACGGCGAGCCCGGGAGGGCTGGTGTCGGCGCTGGAGCCGTTCCTGCGGTCGAGGAAGGGCGCCTGGGTGGGCTGGCCGGGCATACCCGACGTCGACGTCGAGGAATTCGACGACGACGGCCTGGTGCTGCACCCGGTTTCGTTGAGCGCCGACGAAGTCCGCGACTACTACGAAGGTTTCTCCAACGCGACGCTCTGGCCGCTCTACCACGACGTCGTCGAGCGCCCGGTGTTCGACCGCGCGTGGTGGAACAGCTACGTCAAGGTGAACCAGCGGTTCGCGAAGGCCAGCGCCGAGGTCGCCGCCCAGGGCGCGACCGTCTGGATCCAGGACTACCAGCTGCAGCTGGTGCCGGCGATGCTGCGTGAGCTCAGACCCGACCTGCGCATCGGCTTCTTCCTGCACATCCCGTTCCCGCCGGTCGAGCTGTTCATGCAGATGCCGTGGCGCGCCGCGATCATCCGCGGCCTCACCGGCGCCGACCTGGTCGGCTTCCACCGCCCCGGCGGGGCGCAGAACTTCCTCTGGCTGTGCCGCCAGCTGATCGGCCTCGAGTCGACGCGCGGCGCGGTCGGCGTCCGGTCGCGGCCGGGCACCATGCAGGTCGGCGACCGGACCGTGCGGGTCGGCGCCTTCCCGATCTCCATCGACGCCGCCGGCCTCGACAGCCTCGCGCGCACCAAGGGCGTCCAGGAGCGGGCCGCCCAGCTGCGGCGCGACCTCGGCAACCCCAAGACGGTCCTGCTGGGCGTCGACCGCCTCGACTACACCAAGGGCATCGACCTGCGGCTGCAGGCGCTGCACGAGCTGCTGCACGAGGGCAGGCTGCAGCCGGACGACGTCACGTTCGTCCAGCTCGCCACCCCGAGCCGTGAGCGCGTCGAGCACTACCAGCGGATGCGCGGCGAGATCGAGCAGATGGTGGGCCGGATCAACGGCGAGTTCTCCCGCGTCGGCCACCCGGTCGTGCACTATTTGCACCAGTCCGTGGACCGCACCGAGCTGGCCGGTTTCTTCTCCGCTGCGGATGTCATGGTGGTGACACCGCTGCGCGACGGCATGAACCTGGTGTGCAAGGAGTACGTCGCCGCACGGCACGATCTGGGCGGTGCGCTGGTGCTTTCCGAGTTCGCGGGTGCGGCCGCGGAGCTCTCTAGCGCATTCCTCGTGAACCCCCACGACCTGGACGGGGTGAAGGACGCACTAGTGGCTGCCATTACGCTCGACCCGGCAGAGGGCCGTCGCCGGATGCGCGCCATGCGTCGCCAGGTCCTCACTCATGACGTTGACCGATGGGCGCGCTCGTTCCTCCAGGCCTTGGGTGCGGAGGCGGTCGACTGACATAGTCCCGACCATGCACGAGCTCCTGAGGAGGAGTGTTGACTGCCGAGGCCCTGCCCGCCGAGTTGCGGCGCGCGATCGTCCAGATCGCCCGTACTCCGCGTCTGCTGGTCGCCTGCGATTACGACGGCACGCTGGCACCCATCACGCTCAACCCGGACGAGGCACGCCCGCTGCCGGAGTCCGTCGGGGCCCTCAGATCGCTCGCCGGTCTGCACGAGACCACCACGGCGGTCATCTCCGGCCGCGCGCTGCGTGATCTGGCCACGCTCTCCCGGCTACCGGCCGAGGTGAACCTCGTCGGCAGCCACGGCTCGGAGTTCGACATCGGCTTCATCCACGCCCTCGACGAGAAGGCGCGGGAGCTGCACCGGCGGCTGGAGACCGAGCTCGAACAACTCGTGCTCGACGTCCCGGGCGTGTCGCTGGAGGTCAAGCCGGCGAGCATCGCGGTGCACGTCCGCCGCGCCGAGCACGAGGCGGGCCGCCGCGTGCTCGCGGCCGTCCACTCCGGACCATCCACGTGGGACGGCGTCTCGACCACCGACGGCAAGGAGGTGGTCGAGCTGGCGGTCGTCCAAACGGACAAAGGCCGCGCACTGGACATCCTCCGCCACCAAGTCGGCGCCACGGCGGCGATCTTCCTCGGCGACGACGTCACCGACGAGAAGGCCTTCGCCCGCCTGTCCGGCCCGGACCTGGGCATCAAGGTCGGCGACGGCGAGACCCTCGCCGCGTTCCGCGTGCCCGACACCGTGGACGTCGCGCTCGTGCTCGGCTTCCTCCTCGAGGAGCGCCGAAACTGGCTGTACGGCGAATCGGCCCCGCCGATCGAGCGGCTGTCGATGCTGGCCAACGAGCGCTCGGTCGCGCTGCTGACGCCGGACGCCAAGCTGACCTGGCTGTGCCACCCCGGGCCGGACGCGCCCGCGGTGTTCGCCGACCTGCTCGGCGGCGAGGGGGCCGGCCACTTCTCCATCAAGCCGCACCGCAACGGTCTTCCGCTCGGCCAGCGCTACCTGCCGAACACGATGACGGTCGAGACGCGCTGGTCGCGCCTGCTCGTCACCGACTACATCGAGCCGGAGAGCGCGCCGCACCGGACGGACCTCGTGCGGGTGATCTCCGGCGAAGCGGCGGCGAGCGTCAAGTTCGCGCCGCGGCCCGAGTTCGGCGGCGTGCCGGTGAAGCTGGAGGCCACCGAGGGCGGCGTGCGGGTGCTCGGCACGTCGGAGCCGTTCGTGCTGTACTCGCCGGGCGTCGAGTGGACCATCACCTCCGACGGCCTGCACGACACCGCGTCCGCGCTGGTGCAGCCGACGCCGACCCAGCCGGTCGTGCTGGAGCTGCGCTGCGGCACCACGGACCTCGGCCCGCACGAACTGTCCGAAGTGGAACGCCGGGACCGCGCGGGCCGCTACTGGAGCGAGTGGACGTCGAAGCTGCAGCTGCCCAAGGTGCAGACCGACCTGGTGCTGCGGTCCGCGCTGACGCTGCGCGGCCTGGTCAACACCGACACCGGCGGCGTGCTGGCGGCGGCGACGTCGTCGCTGCCGGAGGAGATCGGTGGCGTCCGCAACTGGGACTACCGCTACTGCTGGATCCGCGACGCCGCGATGACCGTGCGGGAGCTCGTGCACCTGGGCTCGATCGAGGAGGCCGAGGGCTACCTGCGGTGGCTGCACGGCGTGCTCGCCACGCTGGCCGGCCCGGAGCGGCTGCACCCGCTGTACACCCTCGCCGGTAGCGTCATCGGCGCCGAAGCGGTCATCGAGTCGCTGCCCGGTTATGCGGGTTCGCGCCCGGTCCGCGTCGGCAACCTGGCGAACCACCAGGTCCAGCTGGACGTCTTCGGCCCGGTCGTCGAGCTCGTGCAGACGCTCGCGGCGGCGCGCCACGAGCTGCGCGACGAGGACTGGCAGATGGTCCGCGCGATGGCCGAAGCCGTCACCCGGCGCTGGAACGAGCCGGACCACGGGATCTGGGAGGAGCGGCACGTG
Organism: Amycolatopsis sp. NPDC058278; assembly: GCF_042881395.1. Classification (NCBI taxonomy): domain Bacteria; kingdom Bacillati; phylum Actinomycetota; class Actinomycetes; order Pseudonocardiales; family Pseudonocardiaceae; genus Amycolatopsis; species Amycolatopsis sp. NPDC058278. Next base: position 115,730 of record NZ_JBHVXZ010000014.1, read on the forward strand.
CCGCGCCACCGCGTCTACTCCCGGGTCATGTGCTGGGTGACCATCGACCGCGCGATCAAGCTGGGCGAGCAGTACGGCCGGGAGATCCCGGGCAACTGGCACGGCCTGCGCGAGGAGATCAAGCACGACGTCCTCACCCACGGCTGGAACGACGAGGTCCAGGCGTTCACCACCGCCTACGACGGCACGGACCTCGACGCGGCCTCGCTGTTCGTCGGGCTCACCGGGCTGATCGACCCGGCCGACGAGCGCTTCCAGCAGACGGTGACCGCGATCGAGGCGGAGCTGCGCAGTGGGTCCACTGTGTACCGTTACCGCCGTGACGACGGCCTGCCGGGCGGCGAGGGCGGCTTCCACATCTGCGCGGCGTGGCTGATCGAGGCGTACCTGCTCACCGGGCGGCGCACCGAGGCCCAGGAGCTGTTCGACCAGATCGTCGCGGCGGCCGGCCCGACCGGCCTGCTGCCGGAGCAGTACGACCCGATCGCGGAACGGTCGCTGGGCAATCATCCGCAGGCCTATTCCCACATCGGGCTCATCCGGTGCGCCAACTTGCTGGCGGCGAGTTAGCCCTTTCGGTCCGAAAGGTCCCTGAAGGCCACCATGACGGCACCCAGTGCCCTTATGGTGGCCTTCAGTGCGTTCTGGAGGTGAGACGGGTGCAGGGGACGTTCGGGCAGGTCGAGTTCGTGCCGCTGCCGCCCCGCTTCGCCGACCGGGTGCGCTGGGGGTCGGTGGTCGTCGGCTGTTCGATGATCGCCGGCATGGTGCTGCTGTTCGGGCTGACGACCTACCTGCAGGGCATCGTGCACGGCCACGCGTTCCCGGACACGCTGCTCGGCAAGGCCGCCACGGCGCTGCCGCCGCTGGGCGTGCTGGCGATCGCGGTACTGGTGCTGACGTGCCGCCGCTGCCTCCGCGGCGACTACCTCGTGGTGGCCAGCGCCGACGCGACCCGCAGTGCGCTGCTGTTCACCTACGTCCTGACGCTGGTGCTGATCCTGGGCGCCTTCGCGGTGCCGATCGTCTTCCGGGTGTGGCGTGACACCCCGGAACTGCGGGCGCCCGACCTGCTGACGACGTTCTCGACGCTCACCTTCGCCACCATGGGGTTCCTGGCCGGGGTGCTCTACGTGCGGCCGTCCGTGCAGACGCTCAGGAAGTACAGCGACCACCCGATCTGGTAGGTCCACTGTAGACACGTCCATGCCTGGCACCGGTCTGCCCAGACTTACAGAGATTTCTTTGCACAATTTTCTTTGCACGGCTACAGTGGGGCCATGACCAGCGCTCCACCACCGGAAGAGCTCGACCCGGACGCCCTCAAGGCCGTCACGCACCCGCTGCGCCGCCGGATCCTCGGCGTCTTGTCGGCCGGCCCGGCGACAGCCACGAAACTCGCCCGAGCGCTGGGCGAGAACACCGGCGCGACCAGCTACCACCTGCGGGAGCTGGCCAGGTTCGGGTTCGTCGAGGACGTCCCGGAGCTCGCGCGGGGCAAGGAACGGTGGTGGCGGACCCGGCCGCGGGACATCCGCTGGCCGCGCCGCAGCGAGCAGAGCGCCGAAACCCGGATGCTGTTCGACGACATGCAGCGACAGGGGTTCGAGGACGACCTCGAAAAGCTCAACCGGTTCGCGGAAAACCGCGAGCAGCTGCCCGGCGGCTGGCCGGACGCGCTGCTCTTCGCGCGCGGTGCCACGTGGCTCACCGAAGAGGAAGTGCAGCAGCTCTGGCAGGACTACATGGAGCTGTTCCGCCGGTACTGGCGAACCGAAGGCGACTTGCCAGCCGACCGGTCACCGGAAGCGCGGCGCGTGCTCGTGCGCTGGCTCGCGTTCCCGGATCCAGGGGAATGACATGACACCAGGGGGTTTTCCATGCGAAGAGGGGTTCTACTGGCCGGGGTGATCCTGGCGGTCACGGCGTTGGCGCCACCGGCGTCGGCGGCTTCCGTGACCAACGAAGACGTGACGTTCCAGAACGGCGGGGTGACCTTGCACGGCACCGTCGTCGCTCCGCCCGGCGGGACGGAACTGCCGGGCCTGGTGATGGTCCACGGCTCGGGGGCGCACAGCCGGGACGACTACCGCGAGCAGGCGGAAGCCTTTGCCCGGCAAGGTATCGCGACACTCATCTACGACAAGCGCACCGACGGCTATTCGCAGTTCGAACGCTCGTACTCGACCCTCGCGGACGACGCGCTGGCCGCGGTTTCCGTGCTGCGCAAGCGGTCCGGCGTCGATCCGGCGCGGGTCGGCGTCTGGGGGCTGAGCGAAGGCGGCTGGGTGGCACCACTGGCGGCTTCGCGTTCGTCGGACGTCGCGTTCGTCGTGACGCTGGGCGCGAACGGGGTCGAGCCGTCGCGGCAGCAGTCGTGGGCGGTCGAGAACCAGTTGCGGCAGCTGGGAATGGGGGGTTCGCTCGTGCGGATGGCGTCGTCGACGATGCTGCGCCAGCTCGCCGGCGGCGGGGTGTTCCCGGAGGCGCACTACGACCCGGTGCCGGTGCTGAAGAGCCTGCGGCAGCCGGTGCTCGGGATATGGGGCGCGAAGGACATCCTGACACCGCCCGGCGAAGCGGTCCGGATCTTCCAGGAGTCGTTGGCGCACCACACGTTGCGGGTCTTCCCGGACGCGCAGCACCAGCTGCGCCGGACCACGGACGGCTTCGACAAGCTGCCCGGGTACGCGCCCGGTTACCTCGAACTGGTGGGCAGCTGGGTGAACACCCCGCCCACCGCGTCGACGGCCGACGCACCGCCGGCGCAGGACCGGCCGAGTGCGGCGGTGACGCCGCTCGCCTGGTACGAGCCGACGTGGCTGCAGCTCGCCGTGCTGGTGTTCCTGCTGGTGGCGTTCGCCTGGTACCCGCTGGTCCGGCGCGGTCCCGCGGCCCGGCCGGCGCGCTGGCTGGCGGCGACCGGGCTGCTCGCGGTGCTCGGTTTCCTCGCCGTCGACGTGCTGATCCAGCTGTCGATGGGCAAGGGACTGGGCCCGGTCGTCGCCGGCCGCCCGCTGCCGTGGCTGGCGCTGCAGCTGCTGTCGCTGGGCGCGGTGGCCGCCACCATCGGCACGGCGGTGGCGTGGTGGCGCAACCGCGGCCTCCGTCTCGGCGTCCTCCTGACTGGCGGCGTGGTGTTCGTCCCGTGGGCGGTCTATTGGGGTCTGGTGGGCGTCTAGGACGGCAACGGCGGCCGTCCCCGCCCGGATCACGACGAAAGCAGGCGCACCCGTGAACGCTGCCGAAGCCTGCGGGCAACTGGGGGCATGCAGGTGATCCACGAGGGCTCGGAGCGCTGGGGGCCCGACCGTCCGGACCTGGGCGGACCCGAGCCCGGGCCGGCGTTCGGGCGGCTCTTCGACGCCCACGCCGCGCAGCTGCGGCGGTACCTCGCGCGCCGCGTCGGGGCCGAACCGGCGAACGACCTCGTCGCCGAGACCTTCCTGGTCGCGTTGCGGCGGCGCGAGACCTACCGGCCCGAGCTGGGCACCGCCCGGTCGTGGCTCTACGGCATCGCCACCAACCTGCTGCGCCACCACGTGCGGTCCGAACTGCGCGGGCTGCAGGCCACCGCCCGGCTCGCCCGGACCGGCGAAGTCAGCCACGCGAACCACGACGGCCGCGTCGCCGAGCAGGTCGACGCCCAGGTTCGTGCCGCGCAGCTGGCCGGCGCACTGGCCCGGCTCAGCCCGGCCGATCGCGACACGCTGCTGCTCGTGTCGTGGGCCGGGCTGGAGCCGGGCGAGGTCGCCGAGGCCCTCGGTATCCCGCCGGGTACGGTCCGGTCGCGGTTGCACCGGATCAGACGCTGGCTCAGGACGAACGCCCCGGCCCAAGAGGAGGTGCAGGACCTTGCGTGAAGACAACGTCCGGAAGATCTGGTCCGAAGCCGAACTCGACGCGGCGCTCGCCGACCTGAACAGCGACGCCGGCTCCGGCGACGACCTCGCCTTCGCCCGCGCGTCCCTGCTCGCCGCGGCCGGTGTCGAGGAGGCGCCGCCCGCCGGGCCGCGCCGGAGCGGGGCGTGGCGGTGGCTCGCGGTGGCCGCGGCCGTCGTCACCCTGGTCGGCGGGCTCGGCGTCGCCGCTGCCCTGTGGACGCCGGAGCCGCCGGAAACGTCCCGCCCGGCCGCCGCGCTCCCCGACCTCGACCGGCCGCTCGCGCCCGGCGAGTTCCACTACACGGAGATGCGCGCCTGGGTGACGCAGACCAGCAACGGGATCGCGGCCAAGGTCCAGCGGCGGATCGAGCTTTGGATCCCGGCCGATCCCACCGGCGTGTGGCACCGGCGCACGACGCTGACGGGCCACTGGGTGGACGGCAGGACCGAACCGCTGCCCGGCCCCGTCGACGAGTACGGCCCGAGCGGGGTGTTCCCCGGCCACCCCGATTTCTCGGGGCAGAACAAGCCGTTCTGGAACACGCCGTTCGTGAACTGGCTGAGCCCGGACGCCGCGTTCGTCGCCTCGCTCGTGCACGACCGGCAAAAGCTGCGCAAGCGGCTGCAGTTCGACACGATCGACATCGCCGATCCCGGGAAAAGCCGGGCGCACACCGCCACGGAGTCGCTCGACATGGTCCGCAACGCGCTGGGGGTCGGCCTGCTCCCGCCGGACGTCCGGTCCGCGCTCGCCGAAGCGCTCGCCGAAGTCCCGGGCATCGCCGTCGTCCCCCACCGGACGACCCCGGACAACCGGCCGGCCACCGTCTACCTGGCCAAGGACACCGGCCTGCGGCTGTTCCTCGACCCCGCGACCGCGCGGCTGCTGGCCGCGGACACGTCGCCCGCCATGGCGACCAGCACCAGGAACGAGGCACCGAAGAGCACGACCCCGGCACCGCCGAGCTCCGAGGCCGTGCCGAACACCACGACGACCGAGTTCCCCCTCGCGCCGAACCGGCCCGAGGCCCCGGACACGTCCTACTCCTACGCCATCACGCGGACCTCGGGGTGATCAGCGCGCGTGGCCGGCCGCGTTCAGCGCGTCCGCGACGTTCGCCACCTCCAGCACCCGGATCCCGGCGGGCGGCTTGCCCGAGTCCGGCGGGACCAGCGCGTGCGTGAACCCGAGCCGGGCCGCCTCCGCCAGGCGGCGGCCCACGCTCGGCACCCGCCGGATCTCCCCGGCCAGCCCGACCTCGCCCACCGAGACCAGCCGCGGCGAAAGGGCGACGTCTCCGAAACTCGACGTCAGCGCCAGTACCAGGGCCAGGTCGATGCCCGGTTCGGTGATCTTCATGCCGCCGACCGTGGCCGCGTAGACGTCCTTGTCGCCGAGCTTCAGCCCGCCGCGCTTCTCCAGCACCGCCAGGACCATCGCCACCCGCGCGGAGTCGAGGCCGCTGACCGCGCGCCGCGGCTGGGGCGCCGCCGTGGCCGACACCAGCGCCTGGACCTCGCCCAGCAGCGGCCGCTTGCCCTCCATCGAGACGGTGATCGCCGTACCGGACACCGGCTCGGCCGTGTGGCTCATGAACAGCCCCGACGGGTCCGGCACCCCGACGATGCCTTCTTCCTGCAACTCGAAGCAGCCGATCTCGTCGGACGCGCCGAACCGGTTCTTGATGCCGCGGAGCATCCGGAGCGTCGAGTGCTTGTCGCCCTCGAACTGCAGCACGACGTCCACCAGGTGCTCCAGCACGCGCGGGCCGGCCACCGAGCCGTCCTTCGTGACGTGCCCCACCAGCACCACCGGCAGCCCGCGCTCCTTGGCCAGCGCGACCAGCCCGGACGTCACCGCGCGGACCTGCGTCACGCCGCCGGGTGAGCCGTCGACCTGCGGGGACGCCATGGTCTGCACCGAGTCGACGATCAGCATCCCGGGCTTGACGTCGTCGACGTGCCCGAGGATGGCGGAAAGGTCGCTCTCGGCGGCCAGGTACATCCGGTCGTCGACGTTGCCCGTTCGCTCGGCGCGCAACCGGACCTGCCCCGCGGACTCCTCGCCGGTGACGTAGAGGGACCGGTCGACCGTCTTCGCCCACTGGTAGGCGACTTCGAGCAGCAGGGTCGACTTGCCGACACCCGGCTCACCCGCGAGCAGCACCACCGCGCCGGGCACCAGGCCGCCGCCGAGCACCCGGTCGAGCTCCGGGACACCGGTGCGGCGGGCACGCGCCGCTTCGACGTCGACCTCGCCGATCGGCCGTGCGGGCGCGCTCGGTGCCCCGGCCGCGACGCGCTGGATCGCCGGCTTGACCGGTGCCCCGCGTTCCTCGAACGAGCCCCATTCCTGGCACTCCGGACACCGGCCCAGCCACTTGGCCGCTTCGTAACCGCAGCTGCCGCAGCGGTAGTTGGTCCCCTTCTTCAC
>NZ_JBHVXZ010000015.1:0-121624 GCF_042881395.1 Amycolatopsis sp. NPDC058278
ACCTACTCCTTGACGTGCGCCGGCGCCGCGACCGGCAGCTCGACCGTGACCGGTCCGGCGTTCTTGAAGACGAAGGTGACCTTGATGACCTGGCCGGGCCAGAGCGGCTGCTTCAGCGCGGGTAGCGTCACGGTGGCCTGGCCGACCTTCTCCGGCGCGGTCGGCGTCGCGGCCGGACCGGACGACGGGACCTCGGAAGTGGCCGTGGCGGTGAGGTTGCCCGGGCTGTTGGAGGCCGAGCTGCTGCCGGTCGGCGTGCCGCCCGACGTCGGCGTGCCCGGGGACGAGGACGGCGCTGACGGCGCGCCCGAGGACGTGGGCTGCACCTCGTTCGTGGACTCGGCGGCGTCGTCCGGGCCGATCACCAGCGAGTGCATGGCGACGACGGTCTTGGATCCCTCGATCGTGGCCTGGGTGCCGTCTTCGGTGGTCACCGAGACGAGCGAGTCGTCCTGCGCGCCCCGGTTGACGATCGTCAGGGTCAGCGCCGGCGTCGCGCCGGCCGCGTAGCCCGGGCCCGAGGTCGGGTACTGGACCGCGGCGTTGCGCAGGTCGAGGGTCTTGACCTGGGCGTGCGTACCGTTGACCGCGGGCTGCTGCGAGTCGGTCTGGGTGATCTGGCCGGCCCCGCACCCGGCGAGCGCGAGCGCGGCACCGAGCGCCAGCACGCCCGCACCGAGCACGCGACGATTCTGCAGCCTCACGTCGCAGTCCTTCCCTTTTCACGGCCTCGTCGCCCCGAAGACTAGCCGGGGTCGATCTCCGCCGCGGAACGGGTGTGCGTTGCCGGGACACGGCGACCAAGATCAACCGTCCACAAAGGAATTACCGGCCTGTGACGAAACGCTTCCCCGCTACCTGCGTGAGCACGGGGGTCCGACGTTTGTCAACCCCCGGCCAGGCCGCTGACCTGCGAGGACGAGTCCGGCCCGCTAGGTGGGCACTGGCGGCCCGTGCTAGGATGGAGTCAGCGAAAGGGGCAGAGGACACATGGTTTTCAAGGTCGGAGAGACCGTCGTCTACCCGCACCACGGTGCCGCACTCATCGAAGCCATCGAGACCCGCGTGATCAAGGGCGAGGAAAAGAAGTACCTCGTCCTCAAAGTCGCGCAAGGGGATCTCACGGTTCGCGTGCCCGCTGACAACGCCGAGATCGTAGGCGTGCGCGATGTCGTCGGGCAAGAAGGACTGGACAAGGTCTTCGACGTTCTGCGTGCTCCGCACACCGAGGAGCCCACCAACTGGTCTCGTCGGTACAAGGCCAACCTCGAGAAGCTCGCCTCCGGCGATGTGAACAAGGTGGCCGAAGTGGTGCGCGACCTCTGGCGGCGAGAGAAGGACCGCGGACTTTCAGCCGGTGAGAAGCGCATGCTGGCGAAGGCGCGGCAAATTCTGGTCAGCGAGCTCGCGCTCGCGGAGGGCACCGACGAGGACAAGGCTGAGGTCCTCCTCGACGAAGTTCTGGAAACCGCGACGGTCTAGCCCGGGGCCATCCCGCTCGACGGGCGAGCGGGTGCCTCTACGATCGCGTACCGATGAACGTCGTCGCGATCGTGACCGTCGCACATCATGCCTCCGACGGAGAGTCAGCTCTCACGCCGGTCCATGGTGAGCCGCTACTCACGCACACCGTGCGGGGGCTGCTCGACGTACCGGAGATCGATCTGGTGCTCGTGGCGGCCCCCCAGCGGTGTGCTTCGTCGTTTTCCGAGGCCGTTCGCGGCCTCGGCTGCCGGGTCATCCCCGGCTCGCTCCCGGAGGCCTTCGCCGCCGTCGAGCCCGAACTCGCCCGTGATTCAGTTGTACTCCTCCACGATGCGCTGCGGGCCTTCATTCCTGCGCAAACGGTGAGTGACGTCATCAGCACGGTCCGTGGCGGCGCTCCGGTCGTGGTCCCGGTGCTGCCGATGGCCGACACGGTGAAGGTGACCGACGCGGCGTCCCTGATCGTCGGCACGGAGGACCGGACGCGGCTGCGCACCCTCCAGACGCCGGTGGGTTACGCGCTCGCGGCGTTCCGGCCGGACCTCGCGCCCGCCGGCGCGGCGACGGTCCCCGGCCACCCGGACGCGATGCGCGTCACCAGCGAGTTCGAACTGTCCCTGGCCGAGGCGATCGCGGCGGCACCGAAGAACGAGGAGACGCTGTGAGGATCGGCAACGGGGTCGACGTCCACCCGGTCGAACCGGGCCGCGAGTGCTGGATGGCGGGCCTGTCGTGGCCGGACGCGGACGGCTGCGCGGGCCACTCCGACGGCGACGTCGCAGCTCACGCGTTGTGTGACGCCCTGCTGTCGGCAGCGGGCCTCGGCGACCTGGGCGCGGTGTTCGGCACGGGCGACCCCCGGATGGACGGCGCGCACGGCACCGACATGCTGGCCGAGGTCCGGGCGCTGATCGAGGCGGCGGGCTGGCGGGTGGGGAACGCCACGGTCCAGATCGTGGGCAACGCCCCGCGGGTCGGGAAGCGGCGCGAAGAGGCGCAGAAGGTGCTGTCGGAGGCGGTGGGCGGCCCGGTGAGCGTGTCCGGAACCACATCCGACGGCCTGGGGCTGACGGGGCGCGGCGAAGGCATCGCGGCCTTCGCGACGGCGTTGCTGCTCGCGGCGGACTAGGGCCGCCGTCCCGAGCACCGGGAGCGGAATAGGCCCCCGCCTGCGCCGGTTCGGCGTGATATGTCCCTCACTCTCCCGGAGGCCGTCCGCGCGCTGGTCGACGGCCGGAACTTCGCCACCGTCGCCACCCTCGATCCCGACGGGAGCCCCCAGACCTCCGTCGTCTGGGTCGGCCTCGACGACGGCGATCTCGTCTTCAGCGCGACCGAGGACCGCCGGAAGGTCCGCAACCTGCGGCGCGACCCCCGCATCAGCGTCTCGATCACCGACGCGGAGAACCCGTACCGGCACACGCAGCTGCGCGGCACCGTGACGATCACCCCCGACCCGGGCAAGACGCTCCCCCGGGCCCTGAGCCACAAGTACCTCGCCCAGGACCCGCCGCCCGAGGACGCCGACGTCCAGCGGGTGATCGTGCGCCTCGAAGCCGAGAAAATCGCCGGCAACGTGAAATAGGGTCCAGACCATGGGTGTGACTTTCAACGAGGCCACCAAGGCCCTCTTCGACGGCAAGAACTTCCCGGTGGTCGCCACCATCAACGCCGACGGCTCGGTGCAGACCTCGGTGGTCTGGGCCAAGCGGGACGGCGACGCCGTCCTCTTCGCGACCGTCCGCGGGCGTCTCAAGGAGCGGAACATGCAGCGCGACCCGCGGATCTCGCTGACGGTCTTCGACCTCGAGGACCCGCTCAAGTACGTCGAGGTCCGCGGCCGCGCCGAGATCACCGAGGAGGGCGGCCGGGAGCTCATCAACGAGCTCTCGCACAAGTACGACGGCAAGGACTTCCGCACCGAACCGCCGGAGGTCGTCCGCGTGGTCGTGCGCGTGGTTCCCGACAAGATCACCGGCTACGCCGCGTGACGTGACGCGGGTCGCGGGCGCCGCTCGAGCGCCCGCCTCCTCGCTAGGCTGGACCCATGACGATCAGGGCGGTGTTGTTCGACTTCTCCGGCACGCTGTTCCGGCTCGAGCAGGACGAGTCCTGGCTCACCGAACTGACGAACCACGACGGCGAGCCGCTCGACATCGAGGCGCAGGCCGAGCTGATGCGCCGGATGACCGCACCGGTCGGGCAGGTCGTCGAGCTCGACGCCGAGCACGTGCACGCCTGGCAGCACCGCGACCGCGACCCGGAGCTGCACCGGAAGGTCTACCTCGCGGTGCTCAAGAAGTCCGGCGTCCCGCACTTCGACCAGGCCGAAGCGCTCTACAACCGGCTGATCGATCCCAGCCAGTGGACGCCGTACCCGGACACCGAGGCCGCGCTGAAGGCGGCCGCCGAGCGCGGGCTGAAGGTCGGCGTGCTGAGCAACATCGCCTTCGACATCCGGCCCGCGTTCACCGCCCGCGGGTGGGACGCCTACGTCGACGAGTTCGTGCTGTCCTTCGAGGTCGGCGCGGTCAAGCCCGAGCTGGAGATCTTCCGCAAGGCCGTCGAGGGACTCGGTGTGCCGGCCACCGAGACGCTGATGGTCGGCGACAGCGAGGAGGCCGACGGCGGCGCCCGCGCCCTGGGCTGCGAGTTCGCGCTGGTCGACCCGCTGCCGACCGCCGACCGGCCGGACGCCCTGCTCACGGCGTTGCGCGGCTTCGGCGTGGCTTGAGGGCCAGAGACGTCGCTCACGCCCGACCCCGTACCCTTCGAGGGTGGCCCTTCACCTTTTCGACACAGCGACCCGGAGCGTACGGGAGTTCCACCCCGTCCGTAGCGGAACGGCGTCGATCTACGTGTGTGGTGCCACCGTCCAGGGCGTTCCGCACATCGGGCACGTCCGCGGCGTCCTGAACTACGACGTCCTGCGCCGCTGGCTCGTCCACAGTGGACTGGACGTGCTGCTGGTCCGCAACGTCACCGACATCGACGACAAGATCCTGACCAAGGCCGCCGAGCACGAGCGGCCCTGGTGGGAGTGGGGTGCGACGCACGAGCGCGCCTTCGAGGAAGCGTACGAGCAGCTGGGCTGCCTGCCGCCGTCGATCAACCCGCGCGCGACCGGGCACGTCACCCAGATGGTCGAGCTGATGGAACGCCTCATCGAGAGCGGCCACGGCTACGTCGCGGACGGCGACGTCTACTTCTCGGTGAAGTCGTTCGACGACTACGGCAAGCTCTCCGGCCAGGTCCTCGAAGACGTCCAGCAGGGCGAGACGCCGACCCGCGGCAAGCGCGACCCGCGCGACTTCACCATGTGGAAGAGCGCGAAGCCGGGCGAGCCGTCGTGGCCGACGCCGTGGGGGCAGGGGCGGCCGGGCTGGCACCTCGAGTGCTCGGCGATGGCGACGGCGTACCTCGGCGCGGAGTTCGACATCCACGGCGGCGGCATCGACCTGGTCTTCCCGCACCACGAGAACGAGCGCGCCCAGTCCAACGCGGCGGGCGACGCGTTCGCGCGGTACTGGCTGCACAACGCCTGGGTGACCATGTCGGGCGAGAAGATGTCGAAGTCGCTCGGCAACACCGTGTCGATCCCCGCGATGCTGGACCGCTACCGGGCCCCGGAGCTGCGGTACTACCTGGTCCAGCCGCACTACCGCTCGACCATCGAGTACTCCGACGCCGCGGTCTCCGAGGCCGCGCAGGGCTACCGGCGGATCGAGACGTTCCTGCGCCGCGCCGCGCAGTCGGGCGACGTGCCGGTCGGCACGGTCCCCGAGGCGTTCGCGAACGCGCTCGACGACGACCTCGCCACCCCGCAGGCGTTCGCCGTGGTCCACACCACGGTGCGGGACGGTAACGCCGCCCTCGACGCGGGCGACACCTCCAAGGCACTCGAATTCGCCGCGGCCGTCCGCGCGATGACCGACGTGCTCGGCCTCGACCCGCTGTCCGCGCGCTGGTCCGAGGCGGGCGGTTCCGAAACCCCCACCAAAGAAGCGCTGTCCCGGATCGTCGAAGGGCTGCTGGCCGAGCGCCAGCAGGCCCGGGCCGAGAAGGACTTCGCCCGCGCGGACGCCGCCCGTGACCGCCTCCAGCAGGCGGGCATCGTGGTGGAGGACACCCCCAACGGTCCTCAGTGGACTGTGAAGTCCGACTGAACCGGCTTTCTACGCAAGGAACTTTCACCATGGCAGGCAATTCGCGGCGCCAGGGCGCGATCCGCAAGACGGGTACCAAGAAGGGTGCCGTCGTCGGCTCGGGCGGTCAGCGCCGCAAGGCCCTCGAAGGCAAGGGCCCGACCCCGAAGGCGGAGGACCGTCCCGGGCACAAGGCGTACCGGCAGAACAACGCCCAGGCGAAGCGCGACCAGGCGCGGCAGAAGAAGGCCGACAAGCCGGAGCTCATCGCCGGGCGCAACCCGGTGGTCGAGGCGCTGCGCGCGGGCGTCCCGGCGACCGCGCTGTACGTCGCGCTGAACATCGAGATCGACGACCGCGTGAACGACGCCGTCCGGCTGGCCGGCGACAAGGGCATCTCGATCCTGGAGATCCCGCGCGAAGAGCTGGACCGCAAGACCAACCGGGCCGTGCACCAGGGCCTGGGCCTGCAGGTCCCGCCGTTCGAGTACGCACACCCGGACGACCTGATGGCGGCGGCGCGCAACTCGGGCGAGGTCCCGCTGTTCGTCGCGCTCGACGGCGTCACCGACCCCCGCAACCTGGGCGCGGTGATCCGCTCGGCGGCCGCGTTCGGCGCGCACGGCGTGCTGCTGCCGGAGCGGCGCAGCGCGGGCATGACGGCGGTGGCGTGGCGGACGAGCGCGGGCACGGCGGCGAAGCTGCCGATCGCGGTGGCGACGAACCTGACGCGGCAGCTCAAGACGTGGGCGAACGACGGCCTGATGCTGGTGGGCCTGGACGCCGACGGTTCGGTGGACATCGACGAGCTGGAGCTGGCGGCCGACCCGCTGGTCATCGTGCTGGGCTCGGAGGGCCGCGGGCTGTCCCGCCTGGTGCGGGAAACGTGTGACGCGACGGTGTCGATCCCGATGGCCGCGGGCGTGGAATCCCTCAACGCCTCCGTGGCGGCGGGGGTCCTGCTCGCGGAGGTGGCGCGGCGCCGCCGTGCCGCCGGGCGCGTCTGACACCGCCACCCAGTCGGGTTAAGGTCACCGTCGGATAGACCGAGGGGACCCGATGTCGTTCGTTTCGCCACTCTTCCTGTGGTACTTCATGCCGGCGGTACTCATCGCCGTGCTGGTGCTCCCGCGGAGCTGGCGAAACGGCATCATCGCGGTCGCCAGCCTGCTGTTCTACACGATCGGCGCCGGCGGGTTCGTGTTCCTGCTGCTCGGCTGCATGGTCGTCAACTTCCTGGCCGGACCGCTCCTGGCCCCGAGCCCTTGGGACGTCCACGGCCTCCGAAGGCGCCGGATCCTCATCGCGGTGGTGTCGCTGGACGTCGCGGTGCTGCTGATCTGGAAGTACGCGGGTTTCGCGACCCAGCAGATCGCGGCGGTGGCCCACTGGTTCGGCGGCAGCGTGCCGGTGGCGAGCCTGGTGGTCCCGATCGGCATCTCGTTCTACACGTTCCACCACATCTCGTACGTGGTGGACATCTACCGCGGCGAGCGCCAAGCCCTGCGCAACCCGGTGTCGTTCGCGGCGTACATCGCGATGTTCCCGCAGCTGGTGGCGGGCCCGATCGTGCGGTTCCGGGAGATCGCCGACCAGCTCCCCCAGCTGCGGTCGCACCGCCTGGACGACATCGCGGCGGGCTTCCCCCGGTTCGCACTGGGCCTGTGCAAGAAGACGATCATCGCGGACTCACTGGGCCCGTTGGTCGACGCGTGTTTCAAGGTCCCCTCGGACCAGATGACGTTCGCCACGGCCTGGCTGGGCGCGATCGGCTACACCCTCCAGCTGTTCTTCGACTTCTCGGGTTATTCGGACATGGCCATCGGCCTCGGCCGCATGCTGGGCTTCCGGCTGCCGGAGAACTTCGCGAGGCCGTACTCCTCGGTGACGATCACGGAGTTCTGGCGCCGCTGGCACATGAGCTTGAGCCGCTGGTTCCGCGACTACGTGTACATCCCCCTGGGCGGCAACCGCCACGGAGCGGCGAAGACGTACCGCAACCTCTGCATAGTGTTCGTCCTGACGGGCTTCTGGCACGGAGCCCAGTGGACGTTCCTGGTGTGGGGTTGCTACCACGGAGCCCTCCTGGTGATCGAGCGCCGCTTCGGCCTGGACTTGGACCCGTCGACCCCGTGGAAGCGTTACCTCCGCAGGGCCCTGACGATGCTGCTGGTGGTGATCGGCTGGGTGTTCTTCCGCTCCCCGGACCTGGGCCACGCACTGTCAATGCTCGGCCACATGCTGATCCCCGACTTCGAAGGCCTCGGAACGGGAGTGGAGCAGGCCTTCACCAACCAGCGCCTGGTGTTGCTGCTGGCCGCACTGGCAGTGTTCGCACTGCCGGCCCACCCGGTGACGGGACCGCTCCTGGAGTCATCCCGAAGCCGCCCGGCAACGGCCTTGCGCATCGGAGTGATGACGGTGGGCCTGCTGTACGCGGCAATCCTGATCGCAACGGGAACATTCAGCCCGTTCTTGTACTACCAGTTCTAACGCCGCCCCCCGGCCACACCCCACCCCGGGCCACACCCCCGCCCCCTCGGCCACACCCCCCCTGCCGAACCGATACGCAGCCGCCTCAGCGGCCGCCAGGCCGGGTCAAGGCACGCTTTCCCGCCTTGACGCGGTCTGGCGGCCGCTGAACAATCCGGCGTTCGGGTCGGTGGGGAACCGCTGACAGACGGCCGAATTGGCAGCATGATCAGAGCCGCCCAATCCCGACCAGCCGCCCGATCCCGACCAACCGAGAGCCCCCGAGAAGTGACCAACCCGAACGAGCTGTTCAAGACCCCCGGCGTGATCCCGTACGTGGACAACCACAACGGCCCCCGCCGCCTCCTCACCGTGGAAATCCCCCACCTGGGCCACACCGTCCGCGCCTACGCGCCGATTGCGAGCATCGACGGCCGCCAATACGTCGTCTCCTGGGGCTCGGTCTCGTTCGAAATCCCGGCCGACCGCAACGTCCACGTGAGCGTCCACCTCCACACGAACAGCGGCCACGAGCACACGATCACCCCGTTCGCCTCGATCGTCCTCTCGCCCCACCCGGCACCGATGCGCCTGGTCACCCAGTTCGTCCCGAGCCAGGGCCCCGAAGGCGCGCTCGTCCCCGTCGTCTGAGGAAGCCCCCTTCAGTATGCGCAACCCGCTCACCCGAACGGCCCAAGCGTGAAACCCTGGGCCCGTGCTGACCACGCGGTACCTCTTCCTCACCCGTCACGGTGAAGCGGGACCGGACGGAAGGCTCACCGAAGCCGGCCGGCGTCAAGCCGTTCTGCTCGGACGCCGCCTCCGCGACGTCCCGGTCACCTCGATCCACCACGGGCCCCTGCCGCGCGCCGCACAGACCGCCCACCTCGTCGCCGGTCAGCTCCCGGGCGTTCCCCTCCACGTCGACAAAGCGGCCGGCGACTTCGTCCCGTACGCGCCGAAGCGCGAGGAACTCCCGGAGACCTCCGGCGATCTCCTGCTCGCCTTCGCCCGCCAATTCCCGCCCGCCGACGAAGAACTGGCCGCCGAAGCCGAACGCCGGTTCAGCGGCCCCGTGCCGGGAAGTGAGCCGCGGTACGAAGTCCTCGTCACGCACAACTTCCTCGTCGGCTGGCTCATCCGCGCGTCACAGGACGCACCGCCGTGGCGCTGGCTCACCCTCACCCACGCCAACGCCGGCCTGACCGTCATCCGGTACTCCCCGGGACGCCCCGCCGCGCTGCTGACCTACAACGACCTGAGCCACCTCCCCGCCGAACTGCGCTGGACCGGCTTCCCACCCGACTTCTACGTTCCGTAATCGGCAACTGCGGAGTGTGGTCACGCCGGAAAATGGCTCTCGCCCGAATGGCCGCACCTGTCAGGATGCGCGGATGAATCCCGCGCCAACGCCCACCTCCGATCGGCTGAGCGACTACCTCGCCGCCGACGCCGTCGTCGACCACGAGCACCCGTCGATCCGCGCGCTGGCCGACGCTCTGCGTCCCGGCGGCGACGATCCCGCCGAGGCCGCCGAAGCCGCCTTCCTCTTCGTCCGGGACGAGGTCGAGCACGTCATGGACGCGGCCGACCCGCGGGTCACCTGGCGAGCGTCGGACGTCCTGCGCGAGCGCGTCGGGATCTGCCACGCCAAGGCGCACCTGCTCGCTGCTTTGCTGCGGGCACAAGGGATTCCGGCCGGTTTCTGCTACCAGGAGCTCTCCGTGCTGCACGGGCTGAATGCCGTGTACCTGCACGGGAAGTGGTCGCGGCTCGACGCCCGCGGCAACCGCACGGGCGCCGGCGGCGAGTTTTCGCTCGACGCGGAAAAACTGGCCTGGCCGGTCGACCTCGCCCGCGGTGAACGCGATCACCCGGAGATCCACCCGGCGCCCGCCCCGGTCGTGGTGGATTTCCTGATGACCGTCGAACCGGGCCCCGGCTGGTACGAAAAGGGGCTTCCACGCACGCTTTGATCATGGTTTTTCCCGTTTTTCGGAAAACCGGCCCACTCGGTAAATTATTGCCGAGAGTGACGTCTGTCCGTCAGCCTTGTCCCCCGAACTTCTTATTTCGCACACCTCGGGAGGCGCGTAAAGTGACTCCCCGCGCTCGAACAGACACTTTACGCATACGTCCGTTCGGGTGGTTCGAGGGAGGTGAAGCACGTGGCCGCGGCTGGCGGACGCCTCCGCCGTACCCCACTGCAAGAGATCTTCTGGACCAGGACGAGCCTGCTCCTCACGGTGCTCGTCGTGGTCGCCGGCCTGAGCCTGTGGATCGCCGGCCTGATGGACCCCGGCACCGGGAAGAACCTGGTGACGTCGCTGGGCACCGGCACCCTGATCTCCGCGATCGTCGGGTTCGGCCAGACACTGATCACCGCCAGCGCGTCGCAGAAGGCACTCGTCACACCGGTGATCGAGGAAAGCCGGCGCGCGCTGGAGGACCTGAGCGCCGAATACCGCGCGCTCAACAAGGAGTTCTTCCCCACCGACGTCTTCGAGGCGACGACCGATCCCGACCCGGCGTTCAACCGCGCGCTGATGGCCGACCTCGACGCGACCCGGCAGTACTTCTTCCGCGGCTTCTCCGGGCGGCACGCCGCCGCCCGCCTGCTGCTTTCGCGCACCGAACGGGAACTGCGGGCGGTCATCGCCGATCCGCGCGACGCGAGCTCGATCAGCGGGCGCGCCCGGTACCTGCTGCGCCGCGAGGCGGCCGACGTCGACTACGAACGGATCCAGACCCGGCTCGACGAAGAGATCCGGATCGGGCTCGTCGGCCTCTTCCTGGCGCGCAGCCGCTGCGCGTCGGTCGACATCACCGTGGTCGCCGACCCGCCGCTGGACCGGCTCGAGATGTTCGACGACAGCGTGTGGGTGTCGCTCTACAGCGACGTCCGCGGCGCCACGAAGCTGTACCCGCGGTCCCTGCGGTTCACCGAAGGTTCCTTCCTCTACAACATGGAACGCGCCGAATTCGTGCGCGTCTCGCAGTCCCGGACCGGCCGCCACTTCCGCATCACGTCCGCGACGACGCGGACGGATTTCCTGGCGCTGTTCGAGAAGATCACCGGATCCCCGTTGTCCGAGGAGCAGTTCCGCGAGCTGGAGGGCAAGTTCCACGCCTTCCGCGCGGAGTTCTCCGCAGTCGCCGAGCTAGGGAGCTGACCTTGCTCACCCGCCTGTCCCCCCTTTCCGAACTGGCCACCCGCCTGCGCACGGCCAGGTTCCCGCTCGCCGCGGACTGGCGCGCGGTCGACGGCTGGTTCCGGCCGTGGGCCGCCCAGGCCGGGCTGCGGGACGAGCTGCGCACGCAGCTTCGCGCGCTGTCCGCCGCGCAGGCCACCAAGGTCCTGCGCTCGTCCCGGGAAACGACCACCCACTTCGCCTGGTGCCTGCTCGATTCGCCGTCCGACCCGTTCTCCTTCTGGCTGCACGAATACAAGGCGCAGCGGGACTGGCGGGAGGGGTACGCGGATTCCGTGCACAACCACAGGTACCACTTCTGCACCACGATCCTCCGTGGTGACTACCTGCACGAAAGGTACGAGACGACGATCGACGCCGGCACCGGGTTGATCACGTCCGCGCGGTTGCGCCGCCGGACGCGGTGCACGGCCGGCGCGTGCGCCACCATGCTGGCCGACGAATTCCACCGGATCCCCGAAGCGGCCACCGGAACGATGACTTTCCTCGTGAAATCACGCCCGGTGAGCAGTTTCAGCTTGTCTTTCGACCCAGCCGGCGGAATCGGTCATCGTCACGTTCCGGTAGAGGTCCGATTGGGGGAATTGGCCGACCGCATCTAGCTACACACCGGCGTCAGCGGCGCTTACCATTACTCCACCCGTCTGAACACCACGGCCGGGATGGGAGAGGTGTATGCGCACGCAGGAAAGCACGATCGACCACGCGATCGTCGGCACCGTCGAAGAAAGGGTCCACCGGCTCTGCCGGCAGTACGCCGACCGGCTGCCATTCCACGGCTGGCACCACGTGAGTTTCGTCCGCGCGAAGGCGGCCGGGTTCGCCCGGCACAACGGCGCCGACGAAGCGGTGGTGGAAGTGGCCGCGCTGGTGCACGACGTCAACTACCTGGTGCTCCGGAACTCGCCCGCCGCGGCGGGCCGGAGCCTGCGGCTGGAAATCCTCGCCGAATGCGGCGTCCTGCCGCGGATCGCGCGGTGGATCGACGAGATCGTCGACGAAGCGGAAATGGCCACCCGCGGCCGGGACATTTCCCTGGAAGCGCAGGCGCTGAGCGACGCGGACACGTTGTTCAAGGCACTGCCGGTGACGCCGGTGGTGCTGGCGCACCGGTACCTGCGCGAGAACGGCCTGAGCCTGCGCGAACTGGCGCACAAGATCGTCGGCGAGCAGTGCGACGTCCACGACGAGGGCTACTACTTCTACAACCCGGAGGCGGCGGCCACGTACTCCCGCTGGGCGACGGCGAACCTGCAGCTGTGGCAGTGCATCAAGGAGGCGGTCGACGACCCGACGGTGGCGGAGCTGCTGGACGCGGTCGCTTCCTAGCCCTGCCCGTAGCCCCGCAGCCGTTCGACGACGTTGGCGACCTCGGGCGGCGGCAGCAGGCTGGGCCGGCCGGCGCTCTGCGCGAGCAGCCACACGCGGCAGGCCCATTCGAGCTGCTGGGCGCGGTGGTAGGCGGCCTCGAGGCCGTCGCCGTAGGTGAGGGTGCCGTGGTTGGCCATCAGGCACCCGCGGCGCCCTTCGAGCGCCTCGAGCACGGCGGCCGCGAGCTCCGGCGTGCCGTAGGTGGCGTAGCGCGCGACGCGCACCGAGGGACCGATGGTGGCGACGATGTAGTGGATCGGCGGAACCTCACGCACGAGCGTCGAGACGGCGGTGGCGTGCGGCGAGTGCGTGTGCACGACGGCCGTGACGGGCTCACCGTCCGGGTCACGAACGTCCCAGTACACGGACAGGTGCATCGGCAGTTCACTGGTCGGCCTGAGCGAACCATCGACAACCTGCCCCCCGAGATCGACGACGGCGATGTCGCCGGGAGTCAGGCTCGAGTAGGCAACCCCGGTGGGCGTGACGGCGACGAGATCACCGGCCCGCAGGGAGACGTTGCCGGAGGTACCGACGACCAGGCCATCACCGACCATCCGGCGCGCATAAGCGCACACGGCGGCCCGCTCGGTCTCGAGGATCATGCGCAGGTCCCGTCTCGTGGGTGATCAGCAGCTGAGCTGAACACTGCCAGCCACCCACGAGCTTCGGCCACCACCACACACGCCCCCACCCTCTCCGGGGGGCGTCCCAAGTCCAGTCTATCGGCCCTGGCCTGCAAAAACGTCCACTGCCGAAATCTGTGGACAACCCAAGCCGATGTGGATAACTAAGCCTTCGCCGGAGCCGCGGGAGGGGCAGCGGCAGGCCCGGCAGCAGCCGCCGCCGATGGCTTCGGAGCAGGCGCAGGCTTCCGGTCCCCGTTCGCGGCAGGCGCGTCCTCCGCCGGGACCAGCAGCCGCATCGCTTCCTTCACCGCCACGTCCGTGGCCGCGATGCGCTCGGCCACCTTCGCCCGCAAGTCCAGCGCCAGCTTGCGGTTCTGGTCCGCCGTGGCCTGCTGGGCCTTGGCCGAGGCCAGCGCCGCCTCCGTCTCCTGCTTCTTGCGGGCGAACTCCTCCTCGAAGTCCTTCTTCCGGCGCGCCAGCTCCTCCGCGGCCTTCCGGTCCGCTTCCTCGCGCAACGCAGCCGCCGCTGCCTCGGCCGCCGCGTCCGCTTCCTTGCGGGCTCGCTCGGCCGCCGCTGACTGCTCGACCCTCTTCGCGCCCGCCGCCGCGTTCAGCTTCTCGATCTCGGCCTTCGCCTCCGACCGCAGCCGGGCGCGCTCCTCCTCGGCGTCCTTCGCCAGCTTGTCGGCCGTGCGGCGGGTCTCGTGCGCGTACTTGTCCGCCTGGTCGCGGGTCGAGGCCGCGTCCGCCTCCGCGGCCGAGCGGAGGTCCGCGATCTCCTCCTCGGCGAGCTGCATCATCATCCGGACGCGCTCGGCCATCGCGCCCGCCCCGGACGGGCTCGAGCTCATCCTGGCCAGGGCGGCCTTCGTCTCGGCCAGCTCCTTCTGCGCGTACGCGAGGGCCTTCGTCAGGTCCGAGGACGTCGCGACGGCGTCGTCGCGGTTGCGGGACGTCTCGCGAAGCTCCTTGGTCAGCTCGGCGAGACGGGCGTCGACCTGGCGCTGGTTGTAGCCGCGGACACCCACGGCGAACTGGGCAGTCTTGGGAGCGGAGTGGGGCTTCTCAGGCGCGACCATCGGGCCACCTTAATGAGCAAGGGTCCTTCGATGCGTACCGCCAAACGGATGCATCACGAATATTGGAACCCCCGGTAACGCATGGCATCCTGAATCGCCGACCGAACGCGAGGAGACCACTTTGGACATACTCGCGGACATCGGCGCGCACTGGCCCGGCTACGCGACCATGCCGCTCATCGCCGCGCTGATCGGCTACCTGACCAAGCGCGTCGCCATCGAAATGATGTTCCGGCCCCTGGAGTTCGCCGGCGTCGGACCCTTCGGCTGGCAGGGCGTCATCCCGGCGAACGCGCGGCGGATGGCCACCACGGCCGTCGACCTGCTGACCCGCAACCTCGTCGACCCGCAGGAGATCTTCGCCCGGCTCGACCCGGAAGAAATGGTCAAAGAGCTCGAACCGCCCCTGCTGAAGGCCGTCGAAGAGGTCACGCGCGAGGTCATGGAGACCTACCAGCCGCGGTTTTGGGAACTGCTGCCGGCGCGGGCGCAGCGGCTGCTCGTCGACCAGGTCCGCGCGCAGGCACCGGCCGTCGTCAAGCGGCTGCTGCGGGAGGTCTCGGCCAACGTCGACGACGTCCTCGACGTCAACGACATGCTGATCAACGCCATGGTCCGCGACAAATCGCTGACCTGCCGGCTGATCCGCGAGGTCGCCGCGCCCGAGTTCCGGTTCATCGCGCGCTCGGGGATCTGGTTCGGGTTCGTGATCGGGCTCGTCCAGTTGGCCGCCTGGGCGTTGACGAAAGAGCCGCTCATCATGCCGGTCTTCGGTTTCGTCACGGGCTTCGTCACGGACTGGCTCGCCCTCAAGATGATCTTCTACCCGCGCACGCCCCGCGGGTTCGGCGTCTTCCGCTGGCAGGGCATGTTCCAGAAGCGCCGCCAGGAGGTCGCCGCCGACTACGGTGCGCTGATCGCCGACGAGGTGCTCACCGTGCGGAACGTGATGGAGGCCGTGCTCACCGGGCCGCGTGCCGACAAGCTGTTCGCCATGGTCACCCGCGAGGTCCAGCGCACGATCGACGCCCAGGCGAGCATCGCCAAGCCGCTGGTCGCGCTGACCATCGGCGGCCGGCAGTACCAGGAGATGAAGCGCGCGGCCGCCGCCAAAGCGATCGAGTTCCTCCCCGAAACGGTGAAACACGTCGAGAGCTACGCCACCGGCGCACTCGACGTCCGGAACACGATCGTCACGAAGATGCAGCAGCTGACCCCGCTCGAGTTCGAGGGCATCCTGCGGCCGGCCTTCAAGCAGGACGAGTGGAAGCTCATCGCCGTCGGCGCGGTCATCGGCGGCCTGGTGGGGGAACTGCAGGTGCTCCTCCTGCTCGGGTAGCCGGTACGGTTTCGATCTCGGGATCGCGAGGGAGGCCGGAATGGACGCTGTCCTGCACGACCTCGCCCTGCACTGGCCGCTGTACGCCGCGATGCCGTTCATCGCCGCGCTGATCGGGTACGTCACCAAGCGCGTCGCCATCGAGATGATGTTCCGGCCGCTGGAGTTCGTCGGCATCCCGCCGCTGCTCGGCTGGCAGGGCGTCGTCCCGAAGCACGGCGGGCGGATGGCCGCGGTCGCGACCGAGCTGCTGACGGCGAACCTGCTGGACCTCAAAGAGGTCCTGGGCCGGATCGACCCGGTGATCATCACCAGCGAGCTGGAACAGCCACTGCTGCGCGCGGTCGACCACACCGCGCGCGAGGTACTGGCCGAGCACCACCCGCGGCTGTGGGAGGTCCTGCCGACGCTGGCGCAGGAGCTGCTGATCAAGCAGGTCCAGGCGTCGGCGCCGCGGCTGGTGCGGGAGTTCCTCGACGA
Source organism: Amycolatopsis sp. NPDC058278 (assembly GCF_042881395.1). Classification (NCBI taxonomy): domain Bacteria; kingdom Bacillati; phylum Actinomycetota; class Actinomycetes; order Pseudonocardiales; family Pseudonocardiaceae; genus Amycolatopsis; species Amycolatopsis sp. NPDC058278. Next base: position 16,213 of record NZ_JBHVXZ010000015.1, read on the forward strand.
CGTCCGCGAGAACCTCGACGAGGTGCTCGACGTCCAGCACATGACGGTCCAGCGGCTGACCCGGGACAAGAAGCTGCTGGTGCGGCTGATCCGCGAGACGTCCCGCCCGGAGATGGCGTTCATCGCGCGGATGGGCATCTACTTCGGGTTCGGGCTGGGTCTCGTGCAGACGATCGTGTGGGCGTTCACGCGCGAGCCGTGGGTGCTGCCGATCTTCGGCGGGGTCATCGGGCTGTGCACCGACTGGCTGGCGATCAAGCTGATCTTCGTCCCCCGCGAGCCGGTGCGCGTGGGCCGGGTGATCTTCCAGGGCAAGTTCCAGCGCCGGCGGGCCGAGGTGGCGCGGCAGTACGGCGAGCTGATCGCGAACGAGGTCCTGACGGTCCAGAACCTGCTGGACGCGATCCTGCGCGGCCCCCGCGCCGACCGGCTGGCCGCGCGGGTGGAGCACCTGGTGTCGGAAGCGGTCGACGCGCAGATGCCCCTGGCCTGGACGGTGGGCGGCACGCGCCTGCGCGAGATGAAGCAGGCGGCGGCCCGGAAGGCGCTGGAGCAGCTGCCGGACACCGCCCGCTACGCGGAGGGGTACCTCACCGAGGCGATGGACGTCGCGAAGGTGATCGAGCAGCGGATGCTGGCGTTGACGCCGCTGGAGTTCGAGGGCCTGCTGCGGCCGGCGTTCCGGCAGGACGAGTGGAAGCTCATCGCCGTCGGCGGGGTGATCGGGTTCGTGGTCGGGGAGCTGCAGGTCCTGCTGATGCTGGGCTGATCGGGTGCTTGTCGCGGTGCGGCTAAACCCGGCACCGGCTCTCGCAGTGTCGTGATCGGCCACCCGGCCGACCAAGGCAACCACGAGGGAAACTCATGAAACGGTTCGTCACCGCAGTCGTTCTTTCGCTCGCCGGCCTGTTCGCGGGCGCCGGCGTCGCGTCCGCCGACGTCATCGTGGCTCCGGGCCAGTTCGGGCACGTGTGCAGCAGCTACAAGTACGCATCGGGCAACTCGGCGCTGTACTGGCAGTCCTGCGCCTGGGCCGACAACAACGAGGTGTACTTCACCGTCGCCCTCGGCAACGCCACCGGCTCCGACTGGACTCCGTCCAGGATCAACGTCGGCTACTACAAGTCCGGCAGCTACGTCTTCTGCGGCTACTTCACGAACTTCACCATCTCCGCCCATTCGGTCAGGCAGACGCCGAGCAACGCGTGCGTCCTGTCCCGGAGCCGGGCCGCCTACCAGTCCGTCGGTTACCCCAACGGGGGCGACGCCGCGATCAGCGACACGCTGCAGGTGCAGTAGCTCACGCCGCCGCGACGAGGTCCGGGGCCGGGTCGACCGCCCGGACCTTCGTCCGGCGATCGCGCTGCCAGGCCAGGACCCGGCACACCACGTAGATCAAGAACGAGATCGCCGTCACGAACGCGCTCACCGGCAGCCCGGGGGCCAGCGACAGCACGATCCCGCCGATCGCCGACACCTCGGCGAAGACCACCGACAGCACCGTCGCCTTCCACGGCGACGCCGTCACGCGGGCCGCGGCCGCGGCGGGCGTCACCATCAGGGCCACCACCAGCAGCGAGCCGACCACCTTCACGCTCAGCGCCGTCGAGACGCCCACCAGCAGCGCGAACACCACCGTCAGCGTCTTCACCGGGACCCCGCGCGCCACGGCCACGTTCCGGTCCACCGAAGCGAACAGCAGCGGCCGGTACACCAGCGCCAGCACCGCCAGCACCACCACCGACGACACCACGAACAACGTCAGGTTCGTGGAGTCGATCGTGATGATCTGGCCGGTCAGGATCCCGAACTTGTTCCCCTGCCGTCCTTTGTAGAGCGCCAGGAACAGCACGCCCAGCCCCAGCCCGAAGGACAGGATCACGCCGATCACCGAGTCGCGGTCGGCGTCACGCGCGCCGAGGATGCCCAGCAGCAGGGCCGCCACCACCGCGCCGATGAGGGCGCCGTACTCGACGCCGATCCCGAGCAGCAGGGCCGCCGCGCCGCCGGTGAACGCCAGCTCGGACGTCCCGTGCACCGCGAACGACATCCGCCGCATCACGATCAGCGGGCCCAGCACGCCGGCCACCAGGCCGAGGATCGCCGCCGCCAGCAGCGCCGTCTGGACGCCGTCGAGCTCGGTGATCAGCTCCCAGGTCTTGCCGAAGTCGAACAGATCCAAGACTCAGCCCACTTGCTCTTCGACGTCGTGTTCGTGGTGGTGCGGCTCCGCCTCGCACAGCGAGCTCTGCGCGCCCGCGATGTGGATCTGGCCGCCGACCTTGAGCACCTCGACGCGGGTGCCGTACAGCTGCGACAGCGTCTCGGTCGTCATGACCTCGTCCGGCTTGCCGATCCGGAACTGGCCGTTGACCAGGTAGAGGACGCGGTCGACGAACGGCAGCACCGGGTTGATCTCGTGCGTCACGAACAGCACCGCCGTCCCCGCCGACCGCCGGCGGGAATCGATCAGCTCGCTGATCGCGCGCTGGTGCGCCAGGTCGAGCGACAGCAGCGGCTCGTCGCACAGCAGTACCTCGGGGTCGCCGACCAGGGCCTGCGCCACCCGCAGCCGCTGCTGCTCGCCGCCGGACAACCGGCCGACCGGCTGCTTCGCGTACCGCGTGGCCCCGACGGCGGAAACAGCCGAAGCGACCAGACGACGCCGGGCCGCCATGCCGGCCAGCCCGAAGCCCCAGCGGTGCCCGTCGAGGCCCAGCCCGACCAGGTCGACGCCGCGCAGCGTCAGCGACTCGTCGATCGCGCGCTGCTGCGGGATGTACCCGATCTTGCGGTTCGCGCCGCCCGGACGGCCGCCCGCGATCTCGACCGTGCCGGCCGACAGGTCCTGCATACCGAGGAGCGCCTTGAGGAAGCTGCTCTTCCCGGAGCCGTTCGGACCCAGCACCGCGAGGAACTCGCCCGGCTCGACGACGAGGTCCAGCCCCGACCAGAGGGTGCGCGGACCGAAGGCGAGACCCGCCCCGCGGACCCGGACCGCGGGGCGTACGTCGTCCGATACGGGTGCCATGGCTACTTCAACGCCCCAGCCAGCTCGTCGACTTCCCCGGTCATCCAGCCAATGTAGTCCGTCACACCCGCGGGCAGCGTCTCGGTCACGCCGACCACGCCGATCCCCGCTTCCTTCGCCTGCTTGACGATGTCCTGGGTCAGCGGCGTCACCGTCTGCTCGTTGTTGACCAGCGCCTTCACCTGCTTCGTCGCGATCAGCTGCTTGCAGGCGCTGACGGCGTCGGCCGGGACGTCGGTGTCGTTCTCCACCGCGTCCGAGAAGGCCTTGGGTGTCGCGTCGGTGATCTTCGCGCTCGCCAGCAGGTAGTGCGCGACCGGTTCGGTGACGACGACCTTCGTACCCGGATGGGTGGTCCCGAGCTCTTCGAGCCGCTTCTCGAGTGCGTCGAGCTTCGCCTTGAACGCGGTCGCGTTGTCGGCGAACTGCTGCTTGGCCGCCGGCTTGAGCTCGCCCAGCTGCGCGGCGAGCTGGTCGGCGACCTTGTCGACGCCCGGCAGGTCGTACCAGACGTGCTCGTTCTCGTCGCCGGTAGCGGCGATGTCGTAGGCGACGAGCTTCTTCGCGCTCCCCGCCTGCTCGGTGAGCTTGCCGAAGAACTCGTCGTACCCGCCGCCGTTGGACAGCAGCAGCTGCGCGCCCTTCGCCGCGAGGGCGTCGTCCGCCGTCGTCTCGTACGAGTGCGGGTCGGCCGACGGGTCGTGGATGATCGACTTGACCTCGACGTTTTCGCCGCCGACAGCGCTGACCACGCTGCCCCAGACGTCGGTCGACGCGACGATCTTGATCTTGCCGTCGCTGCCCGCCTGCGCGCCGCCGCCGTCGGAGGACGTGCCGCCGCCGGAGCACGCGGCCAAGGCGAACACGGACAGGGCCGAAGCGGCGGCGAGCACGCTCCTGGTGCGACGAGAACTCATCGAGGAACTCCTGAGAGGGACACAGACGCTAATGGAAACCGTTGTCAGATTCACCTTACCCCATCCGGATGACTTTCTGGCCATCGGATCGTGCTTTGGTGTATGCGTCTCCGCGCATGCGGATCGAGACATCGACCACGCGGGGTGTCTCTTCAGGAAACCGATCTGAACCGTTACGGTTTGCTGATGGGACGTCCTATTCGCACCCGGAGGCAGGCGACACTGGCGTCGCTCGCGGCGGAGCTCGGTGTGTCCAGGACCACGGTGTCCAACGCCTACAACCGGCCGGACCAGCTGTCCCCGGAACTGCGCCGCCGCGTCCTCGAGACCGCGCGGCGCCTCGGCTACCCCGGCCCCGACCCGGTCGCCCGCTCCCTGCGCACGCGCAAGGCGGGCGCGGTAGGGCTCCTGCTCACCGAAAACCTCTCCTACGCCTTCCGCGACCCCGCCGCCGTCGGTGTCCTCGAAGGACTGGCACTGGCCTGCGAAGACGGCGGTGTCGGCCTGCACCTGGTGCCGGCCAGCCCGGGCCGCGAGGACGTCGCCGCGGTGCACCGCGCGGGCGTCGACGGCTTCGTCGTCTACTCCGTGCCGGACGACGACCCGCACCTGGCCGCGGTGCTCGAGCGGCCGGTGCCGACGGTGATCATCGACCAGCCGAGCATCGAGGGCATCGACCGCGTCGGCCCGGACGACGCCGCCGCCGTCGGCAAGATCGCCGAGCACCTGGTGACGCTGGGGCACCGGCAGGTCGGCGTGATCTGCATGCGGCTGGCCCGCGAGCGCAACGACGACTTCGTCTCCGCGACCCGGCAGAGCGGCGCGCACTTCCACGTCCAGCGCACCCGGCTGGAGGCGCTGGCCGTCGCGTTCTCGGCGGCGGGCGTCGACTGGGCGGGCGTCCCGGTGGTCGAGCGGTTCGACCACACGGTGGACGACGGCGCGTCCGCGGCCCGCCAGCTGCTGGACGCCTACCCGCAGATCACCGCGGTGATCTGCACCTCGGACATCCTCGCGCTCGGCGCCATGGCCGAGGCCGAGCGGCGCGGGCTGCGGGTGCCGCAAGACCTCACGGTCACCGGCTTCGACGGCATCGCCGAAGCCGAGCGCATCGGGCTCACCACGGTCCACCAGCCCGTCCTGGAGAAGGGCAAGGTCGCCGGGCGGCTACTGCTCAGCTCGGGCGAGCGGAGCGCACCCAAGACGATCACCCTGCCGACCGAGCTGCGCGTCGGGCGCACGTCGGCGCCGCCGCGGACGGTCGAGGAGCCGTGGTTCGGCGGCTGACGTCGTGACATTGCCCTTAGTGCATTGCTCGGCGGGGTGGTTACCCGGTCAAATGGAGTGGTACGCCCGCGCCGCGGGGCCACTGGCCGGAAGGTGACCGATGACCTCGATCGACGTACTGCTCAAGCGCAACCAGGAACTCGGCGAGGTGACGCCCGGTGACCGGTCGTCCCCGAAGCCGTCACTCCAGGTGGCCGTCCTGACCTGCATGGACGCCCGGATCCGGGTGTTCGAGCTGTTCGGCCTCCTGCAAGGCGAGTCGCACGTCCTCCGCAACGCGGGCGGTGTGGTGACCGACGACATGATCCGTTCACTGGCGCTTTCGCAGCGCAAGCTGGGGACGCGCGAGGTGCTGATCGTCCAGCACACCGAGTGCGGTCTCTCGATGGTGACCGAGGACGACTTCAAGGACGAGCTCGAGAGCGACACGGGCCTGCGGCCGACGTGGTCGGTCGAGGCGTTCCGCAACGTCGAGAACAGCGTCCGGACGTCGGTGGAGCGGGTGCGGCGCAGTGCCTACCTGCCGCACACCGAGAACGTGCGCGGCTTCGTCTACGACGTGAAGACCGGGAAACTCACCGAGGTCCAGTAGGCTATCCTTCCCATTCAGATGTTCACGACATCCGAATGGGAAGAGCATGCGCGTTCTCTTCGCCGGGCTCGCGTCCGCCGGTCACACGTACCCGATGGTCCCGCTCGCGCTCGCCGCGCGGGACATCGGGCACGAGGTGCACTTCGCCGCCGGTGAGCACGTCCACGCGCCGCTGCGCCGGCTCGGGCTCGACCCGTTCCGGCCCGCGGATTCGTTCTACGAGATCTACGCCGAAGACCTCGAGCCGGACCTGGCCCGGTTGCGACCGGACCTGGTCGTGCACGGCTGGGGTGTCCCGGAAGCCGGCGTCGCCGCACGGCGTGCCGGGATCCCGGCGCTCTGGCACGGCTTCGGCCGGATGTTCCCGCGCGACATCGGGTTCGAGCGGCCCACCGGTGGGGTGCACCTCGACATCTGCCCGCCGTCGTTGCAGGAGGCGGACTTCCTCGCGACCGCCGAGCGCATCGCCCTGCGTCCCGTCCCGTTCCCGGAACCGGCACCGCCGGTGGACGGCCGCTCGCTGGTCTACCTCACCCTCGGCACCGCGTTCGGCACCCCGGAGGTGCTCACGACGGCGATCGAGGGGCTGGCGGCGCTCGGCGCGCCCGTCCTGGTGGCCACCGGACGGGTGCGTCCGGAGGAACTCGGCAGCGTGCCGGGCAACGTCACGCTGCAGGCCTGGGTACCCCAGGCGGCGGTCGTGCCGCACGCCGGCCTGGTCGTGCACCACGGCGGCAGCGGCACCACGCTGGGCGCGCTCGCCGCGGGCGTGCCGCAACTGGTCCTGCCGCAGGGCGCCGACCAGTTCGCCAACGCCGAGGCGCTCCTCGCCGCGGGTGCCGCCCGGCGGCTCCTGCCCGGCGAACTGAGCGCGGACGCCGTCACCGAGCAGGCCCGGAAGGCGTCCTCCTGCCGCGACGCCGCCCGCGCGATCGCCGCGGAGATCGCCGCCATGCCCGCCCCGGGCGAAGTGGCCCGCGAGCGCCTCTTCGCCGTGAAGTAGCCTCCCGGCGTGGCTGTGGACGCTGACGTACTGCTCGACTGGTTCTCCGCGCACGGCCGGGATCTCCCGTGGCGCGAGCCCACCTGCTCGGCCTGGGGCGTCCTGGTCAGCGAAATCATGCTCCAGCAGACCCCGGTCGTCCGGGTGCAGCCCATCTGGCTCGAGTGGATGGCGCGCTGGCCGGTGCCCTCGGCGCTGGCCGCGTCGGCGCAGGGCGAGGTCGTGCGGGCGTGGGGCAAGCTCGGCTACCCGCGCCGCGCGCTGCGGCTCCACGAGGCCGCCGGGGTGATCGCGCGTGAACACGGGGACGTCGTTCCGTCCGATGTGGACACTCTGCTCGCGTTGCCCGGGATCGGGGCCTACACCGCGCGCGCCGTCGCCGCGTTCGCCTACGGCCGGCGGGCGCCGGTCGTCGACACGAACGTGCGGCGGGTCGTCGCGCGGGCGGTGCACGGGGCCGGAGACGCCGGGCCGGCGTCCAACACCCGGGACATGGCCGACGTCGAGGCCCTGCTCCCGGCCGAGGACGCCCCCGCGGCGAAGTTTTCCGCGGCGATCATGGAGCTGGGCGCGCTGATCTGCACCGCGCGCGCCCCGAAGTGCGCGGACTGCCCGATCTACGACGAGTGCGCGTGGCAGCACGCCGGCCGGCCCGAGTACACCGGCCCGGCCAAGCCGGTGCAGCGGTACGCGGGCACCGACCGGTACGTCCGCGGACGGCTGCTCGACGTGCTGCGCGGCAGCGAAGGCCCGGTCGACAAGGCCCGTCTCGACCTCGTCTGGCACGACGGCGGCCAGCGCGACCGCTGCCTGGACTCCTTGCTGGTCGACGGCCTGCTGGAGCAGACCCGCGACGGCCTCTTCGCACTCCCGGGCGAACACTGACGCGGTACGACCAAAGTTGGTCAATAGTTGTCATCGGCGCGTTCCGGAGTTACCGTTTCACGCATGGTCACTGTTGACCGCCGGACCCTGTTCAAAGCGGGGGTGACCGCGACCGCGGCCGGCGCACTGGGGATGACGACCACGGGAACGGCCGGCGCGGCCGTCCCGGCTCCGACGATCCACCCGACGTCCGACTGGGGGGCCCGGCCCGCCGCCGGCCCGATCGTGGTGGAGAACCACAAGCCGACCTACATCGTCGTGCACCACGCGGTCGACCCGCCGATGAACGACGACTTCTCCCTGGCGCGCGCGTTCTACGTCTCGCGCTTCATCCAGAACCTGCACATGGACAAGAACGGCTGGATCGACAGCGGCCAGCAGTTCACGAACAGCCGCGGCGGGTTCATCACCGAAGGCCGGCACCGCAGCCTGGAGATCCTGCGCGGCGGCACGCAGCACGTGCAGGGCGCGAACGTCGGCAACCACAACAGCGAGGTCATCGGCATCGAGAACGAGGGCCTGTACAGCACGGTGGACGTGCCGCCGGCGCTGTGGAACTCGCTGGTCTCCCTCGTCGCCTACATCGCGAGCCAGTACGGCATCGCCCCCGAGTTCATCAAGGGCCACCGCGACTTCAACTCGACCGAGTGCCCCGGCCAGGTGCTCTACAACCGGCTGCCGGAGCTGCGCACAGCCGTCGGCCGCGTCCTGGGCGTCGCGGTGACGCGCACCGAGGCCGAGTGGCCACTGCTCAAGCCGGGTGACACGGGCCGGCAGGTGCAGCTGGCGCAGCGGTTCCTCCGGGCGTCCGGCTTCGGCGTCCCCACCGACGGCGTCTTCGGGAAGTCCACAAAGGACGCAGTGGCCGCTTTGTCCGGTCAGGCGGGGTTGGCCCGCGACACGTGCACCGCGGCGAAGGCGTCCGACGAGACCGGCTTCCTCGGCGCGGACGTCTGGCCCCTGATCGTCCCGGCCGACCGCTCGACGGCGGCCTGGCGGACGGACCTGGCCCGGGCCTGAAGGGTCGACACGCGTGATCGGGAAGCCGACACGCGTGATTTGAGGGTCGACACGGCGATACAACGGCGTGCGGCGTGTCGTCCCTCTGATCACGCGTGTCGACCCGGCAATCACGCGTGTCGACCCTTTCAGCGGGCCGGGACCTGGCTGAGGAAGGCTTCGACGGCGCCGCGGTAGGTCTCCGGGGCTTCGTCGTGGGGCAGGTGCGCCGAGCCGGGCACCACCAGGTGTTTCGCTCCCGGGACGCGGTCGGCGACTTCGGCCTGCTGGCCGATCGGCATCGCCGTGTGCTCGCCCTCGACCAGCAGCAGCGGGCAACGGATCGCCTCGACGACGTCCCAGTAGTCCCGGCGGCCCCATTCGGCGGCGATGACGTACAGGTCCTCGAGGTCCGCGACCAGGTGGAAGCCGTCGTCGCGCTCCTCGACGCAGTCCGCGAAGTACCCGCCCGCGTCGCCGAAGAACTCGCGGACGTGGTCGAGCGAGGAGAACGGGACCGGCCAGCTCTCGAAGTACCCGCGCCAGGTCTCGACGGTCCGGCCGCGCTGGTCCGGCGCGAAGTCCTCCGACACGACCGCGCGGACCAGCTCCGGGTGCCGCGCGGCGGTCGCCCAGGCGTGCAGGCCACCCATCGAGTGCCCGATCAGCACCGCCGGGCCCGCGTCGAGGCTCAGCAGCGCTTCGGCGACGTCGTCGGCGAAGCGCTCGGTCGTCCACGGCCCGACGCGCGGCGCGTTCCCGTGGCCGCGCGCGTCCAGGCCGTACACCGCGCCGTAGGGCCGGAGCCACTCCGCGACCCGCCACCACGTCCGCGCCCGGCCCATCAGGCCGTGGAGCAGAACGATCGGCACGCCGCTGCCGCCGAAACAGAGCACGCGGCCACCTAACCACAAAACCCCTGGTGCGGAACGTGACCAAACCGTCGCTGTCCATCACCTATGGTGGTGGTCATGCGCCGCCGACTCACCGCCCTGGCCGTCTGCGCCGCGGTGGTCCTCGCCGCGGCGTGCGGTGGCGACGCCGTCGCCTTGCCGCCCCCGCCGCCGCCCATGCACCCGGTGCCGGGCGCGGCCGGCGCCGGCGACCCGTACTACCCCGACGACGGCAACGGTGGTTACGACGCCCTCGGCTACCAGGTCGACGTGAAGTACGACCCGCCGAGCGGGCACCTCGACGGCGACACCACGGTGACCGCGAAGGCCACCCAGGACCTGAGCCGGTTCGACCTCGACCTGCGCGGGCTGGACGTGCACAGCGTCGAGGTCGACGGCAAGCCGGCGAAGTTCAGCCGGGAGAAGGCGTTCGAGCTGGTCGTCACGCCGCCGTCGCCGATCCGGGCCGGGACGACGTTCCGCACGCGGGTCCGCTACGGCGGCGACCCGGCCAAGACCCCGCACGACGGCGGCAGCGAGAACGGCTGGAAGCACTCGGCCGACGGCGGCGCGTACATGGTCGGCGAGCCGCACTCGGCGGCGTTCTGGTACCCGGCGAACGAAACCCCGCGCAACAAGGCCACCTTCACGCTCACCGCGCACGTCCCGGCGGGCTGGACGGTGCTCTCGAACGGCCGCGAGGGCCCGCCCGGCACCTGGACCGAGGTCACCCCGGTGGCGAGCTACCTGACGACGATCGCGATCGGCAAGTTCGAGGTCGACAGGTCGACCTTGCCGGACGGCACCCCGGTGGTCTCGGCGTACGCGCCGGGCGTCGAAGCCCGCCGCGCGGTCGGCGACCGCCTGCCGGAGGTGCTCGGCTTCCTGACCGGCCAGTTCGGCCCGTACCCGCAGTCGGCGGCGGGCGGGATCTTCCTGAACGAGGACGTCCCGTTCTCGCTCGAGACGCAGACCCGGCCGACGTACGCGAAGTGGGCCGACCTGCCGACGCTGGTGCACGAGAACGCCCACCAGTGGTTCGGCGACTCGGTCTCGGTGCGCAACTGGTCCGACGTCTGCCTGAACGAGTGCTTCGCGTCGTACTCGCAGTGGCTGTGGGCCGAGCGCGAGGGCCAGAACCTGGACGACCGCTACCGCGCGGCGATCGAGATCACCCGCGGCAGCACGGACTTCTGGGCGCAGAAGCTGGTGGAAATGGGCCAGGGCCACGAGTTCGAAGGCGTCTACAACAAGGGCATCCTGGCGCTGCACGCCCTGCGCCGCGAAATCGGCGACCCGGCGTTCGCCAAGCTGCTGCACGAGTGGCCGGCCCGCTACCGCCACGGCAACGCGACCTGGTCCGACTTCGAAGCGATGGCGACCCGGATCGGCGGCAAGAACCTGCGGCCGTTCTTCGACACCTGGTTCCGCGGCACGAAACTCCCCGCGGACGCCGACCTGTTCCCCGGCTCACTGCGCAGCTGAGCTGCCCAGCAGCGACCGCGTCAGCGCGCTCCGGGCGTCCTGCATCTCCCGCAACGCCGTCGTCAGCTCCGCGTCCCCGACCACGACGTCCTCCTCCGGCCGCGCACCCAGCGCCAGCAGCGACGCCCGGCGCAACAGCTCCTTCGCGAACGACGCCGTCATCCCCGCCGTCGCCTCGACGACCGGGGCCAAGTCCGCCGTCAACTTCAGGCCGCGCGCGTACAACCGCAGCAGCGCTTCACGCCCGGCCGCGTCCGGCAACGGGATCTCCACCGCGAGGTCGACGCGGCCCGGGCGGTCCGCGAGGGCCTTCTCCAGCTCACTCGCCCGGTTGGTGGTGAGCAGGAACGTGACGTCGGCGTCGCCGCCCACGCCGTCCATCGCGTCGAGCAGGGTGAACAGCAGGGGCTGGACCATCGGCCCGTAGCTGCGGTCCTGCGCGATCAGGTCGACGTCCTCCAGCACGACCACGCTCGGCTGCAGCCGCCGCGCCAGCTCCGCGGCCTTGCCCACGAGCTTCATCGCCGTGCCGGTCAGGATGATCACCGTGGTGTCCGGCAGGCGGCCCATCAGGTAGCGGACCGTGTGCGTCTTGCCCGTGCCGGGCAGGCCGTGCAGCAGCAGCCCGCGCTTGAGGTGCTGCCCCGCCGCCAGCAGCCGCTCGCCGTGCTGCGCGATACCGATCGTGTGCCGCTCGATCGCGTCGAGCACGCCGTCCGGCAGCACGACCTCCTCACCGGTCAACGCCGGCCGCGGAAGGAACGTGAGCAGCTCGTTGCCGCGGTGCTCGCTGGTGCCGAAGGCCAGCACCTGGCCGCGCAGGAGGTCGCGCTCGGCCATCAGGCGCTCGACGCGGTCGCGCACTTCGGTGGCGGTCGCCCGCGAAGTCGCCAGGACCTCCAGCCGGCACTGCTCGAGTCCCCACTGCGGGTTGGCGCCGCGGATCGCGAGCAGCACCGGCTCGCCGCCCGGGGCGTGCGTGCCGACCAGTCCGAGCTGCACCGCCTCGGTCGCGGCGTCGGGGCCGATCGCCGTGGTCGTGTAGTCCACCGAGCCGAGCTCGTACATCCCCTGCCTGCGCGCGGTGGCGAGCATCCCGATCAGGTCTTCGTGCGTGCGCTGCCCGCCCGCGATGCCGAACCAGCCCACGGCCGTGCCGTGTTCGGCGAGGTAGGCGTCGACGCCGCACTGGATGTTGGCGTGCTCCCACATGGGCCAGTTGCGGGTGACGACCACCACCTCCGGCAACGGCGCGCCCAGGTGGCCGGTCACCCGCTCGATCAGTTCGCTGCCCCCGCCGCCCGCGACCTCGTCGGCCGCGGCGCGGACGATCCGGGCGAGATCGGTGGCGAGGTCGCGCTCGGTGTTCCCCATACCACCAACAGTGGCACGGATCACACCCGGCAGCCAACTAGGGTGGGAGCCATGAGTGTCGTGAAGATCAACGCGATCGAGGTCCCCGAGGGCGCCGGCCCCGAACTGGAGAAGCGGTTCGCCGCGCGCATGCACTCCGTCGACGAGCAGCCGGGCTTCCTCGGCTTCGAGCTGCTGCGGCCGGTTTCCGGCGAGACGCGCTACTTCGTGTACACGAAGTGGGAGACCGAGGAGCACTACCAGGCGTGGGCGAAGGGCGGCCCGGCCGCGGCGGCGCACGCGGGCGAGCGGGCCAAGCCCGTGTCCACCGGCGCGAACCTGCTGGAGTTCGAGGTCGTCCTCGGTTCGCAGCCGGGTGAGTGAGCTCGCCGCAAAGCTCCTGGACGGCGCCGGCGCGCTCCTGATCTGCGCCGGCGCCGGCATGGGCGTCGACTCCGGACTGCCGGACTTCCGCGGCGGCGAAGGGTTCTGGCGCGCGTACCCGCCGTACGCCCGGCTCGGGCTGCGGTTCGAGGAGCTCGCCGACCCACGGCACTTCGCCGGCGACCCGGAGCTGGCCTGGGGCTTCTACGGGCACCGGCTGGAGCTCTACCGCAAGACCGTGCCGCACGAGGGCTTCCGGCTGCTGCGCGAGTTCGGCTCGGCCCTGCCCCACGGCGTCCGGGTGTTCACGTCCAATGTGGACGGCCAGTTCCAGGCGGCGGGCTTCGAGCCCGTCGCCGAGGCGCACGGCTCCATCCACCACCTGCAGTGCCTCGCCGGGTGCACGGACGACATCTGGCCCGCCACCGGGGAAGTCGTGGTCGACGAGGAGACCATGCGTGCGGTGCCGCCGCTGCCGTCGTGCCCCCGCTGCGGCGGCCTCGCCCGGCCCAACATCCTCATGTTCGGCGACTTCTCCTGGGTCCCGGACCGCAGCCAGGCCCAGCTGGACGAGCTGACGGCGTGGCGCCGGACCGCCCGTGACCTCGTGGTGGTGGAACTGGGCGCGGGCCAGGCCGTCCCGACGGTCCGCCGCTACGCCGAACTGGCCAGCGCGGCGACCGGCGCGCTGATCCGCGTCAACCCGAGGGAATCGGAGATCCGGCACGGCCGTGGCGTCTCGATCGCGGCGGGAGCGCTGGAAACGCTGACGCGGCTCCTGCCGCGCTGATCACGGCAGCCGCACCTCGGCGAACACCGCCCGGTGATCACTGTCGGTGACGTCGAACACGCGGTAGTCCAGCACGGCCGCGCGGTTGTCCACCGCCACGTGATCGATCGTCACCACCGGCAGCGACGACGGCCACGTCGGGGTCAGCCCTTCGCCGCGCTCCTCCGCCGCGTCGCGGTAGCCGCGGGCCAGCACCGTGCGGTAGGCCGCGTGGTCCAGGGTCGCGTTGAAGTCGCCGGCCAGGATGCGCAGGCCGTGCTCGCCCGCCGGCTGCGAGAGGTCCTTGATCTCGCGCTCCCACCCCCGCGAGTCGACGTCCGGGGAGATCGGGTGGACGGCGACGATCTCGGCCACGACGCCGTCGCCCAGGTCGGCCTCCGCGCCCGGCTGCTTGGCCGCCGAGTCACCGGTCAGGTTGACCTCCTTCAGCGGGAAACGGGAGACGATCCCCGAGCCGAACGCGCCGGGCGCCGGGTGCAGCACCCGGTGCGGCAGCAGGTCGAACAGCCCGGCCGCGGTCAGCCGGCTGACCGCGGCCGGCGTCATCTCGACCAGGTTCAGCACGTCGATCCGCTGCTCGCGCACCAGGTCGACGACGGCCTTCGGGTCCGCCCGGCCGTAGAGCAGGTTCGAAGCGAGCACGCGCAGGGTCTTGCCGTGCACGTCACGCTGTTCGCTCGCCGACGCCCGCGGGAGGACGAGGACGGCCAGCGCGAGCGCCAGCACCAGCGCGACCCCGCCGGTCCACCACCGCCGCAACGCCAGGGAGAGGCCGCCGACGAGCAGTCCCGCGGCCGCCGCGTACGGCGTCAGCGAGAGCGCCACGAGCGTGTACCAGCCGCCGTCGAAGCCGACCAGGCGCAGCGCCGCCAGCAGCGCCAATGGCACCACCGCCACCACCAGCAGGGCCGTGACCAGCGGGTACTTCCGCCGCGACCGCGTCTCTTCCGCAATCACCATGCTGCCGAGTATGCCGAGACCGGCGCCGCGCGGCCCGGGCACCGACAACTCCTCCACAAGATCTCCACCAGGGCCTGCCAGCCGCTGCCAGCGCGCTGTGCGTGAGCTGCCAGCGCGGACGCCCACTGTGATCGCAGAAGCGACGAGCGAAGGAGGAACGCCCATGTCGCACGCGATCCAGGCCGAGGGCCTGGTCAAGAAGTTCGGGGACACGACGGCGCTGGACGGGGTGGATCTCGAGGTCCCGTTCGGCCAGGTCGTGGGGGTGCTCGGGCCGAACGGCGCGGGCAAGACGACCGCCGTCCGGATCCTCGCGACCCTGATGAAACCGGACGCGGGCAGAGCCACGGTCGGGGGCTACGACGTGGTCGCCGACCCGGTCCGCGTCCGCAGCCTGATCGGGCTGACCGGGCAGTACGCGTCGGTCGACGAGGACCTCAACGGCATCGAGAACCTCGTCCTGATCGGACGGTTGTACGGCCACTCCCGCGCCCAGTCCAAGGCACGCGCCGCCGAGCTGCTCGAGCGGTTCGAGCTGGCCAAGGCGGCCAAGCGGCCGATCCGGACGTACTCGGGCGGCATGCGGCGGCGGCTGGACCTGGCCGCCAGCCTCGTCGGCCGGCCCGAGGTGCTCTACCTCGACGAGCCGACCACCGGGCTCGACCCGCACGCTCGCAACGAGGTCTGGGACGTCGTCCGCGGCCTCGTCGCCGAAGGCGCGACGGTGCTGCTGACCACGCAGTACCTGGAGGAGGCCGACCAGCTGGCCGACAAGATCACCGTGTTCGACCACGGCCGGGTCGTCGCCGACGGCCGCGCCGACGAGCTGAAGCGCCGCGTCGGCGGGCAGACGCTGCAGGTCCGGCCGACCCAGCTGTCCGACATGGACGCCGTCAACCGGATTCTCGGCGACCTCTCCGGGGTCCGGCCGACCCGCGACGACGCCTCCGGGCTGCTCACTGCGCCGGTCAACGACCCGGTGCTGCTGTCCACCCTGGTCCGCAAGCTCGACGAAGCCGGGATCACCGCGGACGAGCTGGCGCTGCGGCTGCCCAGCCTCGACGAGGTGTTCCTCGCCCTGACCGGGCATACGGCCGAACAGTCCGCTGTGTCTTCTTCGGACAAGACCCTCGAAGGGAGCCTGGCATGACGACGCTGGCCCTCGACCGCCCGGCCCCGCCGCGGCACATCAGCCCCGGCAAGGGGCTCCAGCACGCGCTTTCGCTCGCGTGGCGCGGCATCCTGAAGATCCGCAAGAACCCCGAACAGCTCGCCGACGTCACCCTGATGCCGATCGTCTTCCTGGTGATGTTCGTCTACCTGTTCGGCGGCGCGTTGTCCGGCTCGACCGACGCCTACCTGCAGATGGTCGTGCCCGGCATCATCGTGATGAACATCCTGCAGGCGTGCCTCACCGTGGGCACGAACCTCAACACCGACGTCACCAAGGGTGTGTTCGACCGGTTCCGGAGCATGCCGATCGCCCGCTCGGCGCCGCTGATCGGCGCCGTGCTCGCCGACGTCGTGCGGTATGTGGTGTGCCTGACCGTGCTGATGGTCGTGGCGACGATCATGGGCTACCGGATCGCGACCAGCCCCGGCGAGTTCGCCGTGGCGATCCTGCTCGCGCTGGCGTTCGGGCTGGCCTTCTGCTGGGCCTCGGTGTTCGTCGGCATGGTGATGAAGTCGCCGGGCTCGGCGCAGGCGCTGATGTTCGTCTTCATCATGCCGCTCACGTTCGGCAGCAACGTGTTCGTGCAGACGAACACCATGCCGGGCTGGCTGCGGGCGTGGGCGGACATCAGCCCGGTCAGCCTGATGGCGAACGCGCTGCGCGGCCTGATGAACGGCGGCCCGGTGGCCGGCCCGCTGGCCGGGGCGCTGGCCTGGATGGCCGGTGCGGTGATCGTGTTCTTCCCGCTGGCCACCTGGGCCTACCGCCGGCGGGTCTGAGAGGCGCCGACGCACGGGGGTGGGTCGCGCCAGGGGAAGCCGGAGGGGACGTTCGCGGGGGCGGACGTCCCTTCCGGCACGTCCACGGTCAGGCCGGGCCGAGCTCGGCCAGCAGCCAGGCGATCGTGTCCTTTTTGGACACCCGGCACGCTTCCCCGTAGCGGGCGTCGTAGTCCGGGAGCGCCGCGCGCAGGGCGTCGATGAGCGCCCGGACCTCGGGACTGCCGAGGTCGAGCCGCCCGCGGATGACGGCGGACGCGGCGAGCACCCGGGTCGCCGTCTCGGGACGGCCCTGCCGTTCGCGGATCATCGCCAGCAGCTCGACCACCCCGGCCATGTCCGGCATGTCGCCGCGCCGGCCCGTCGCCCGGATCGCGATGGCCGCGTGCGGATCGGCCTCGTCCGGGCGGCCCTGGGCCAGCAGGATCCGCGCTTCGAAGGCGTGGATGAACTCGTCGCCGATGCCGCCGGGGAACCAGTCGTCGCCACCCATCGCGGCGAGGCGGTCGAGCAGCGCCCGCGCTTCGGCCAGCCGGTCCGTGCGCAGCAGCAGCTCGAGCCGGCCGAACATCAGGATGGCCCGGTGCTGCAGGTTCGTGATGCCTTCGCCGTAGCGCTCCGCCGCCTCCTGATCGCGCCAGGCACCCTCGAAGTCCCCGGTGCGCGCCCGCTCGACGGCCAGCCGCCACCAGTGCTGCACGGCGTCCTCGTACGACCGCAGCTCCATCGACAGGGCCAAGCCCTGCTGGTAGATCTCGATGGCCTTGGCGCTGTCGCCGTTCTGCGACAGCGCGTACGCCTTGAAGCTCAGCGTCATCGCGATGCCCCAGCGGTCGCCGACCGCCTCGAACCCGGCGTGGGCCAGGTCGCGTGCCCGGTCGGCCCCCTCGACATCACCCTCGTCGTCGAGCAGGAAGCTCTCCACCCAGTGCCCGCCGGCGCGGGTCCACGGGTCCGGGTGCCGTTCGGCCCGGTGCACCTCGCGGAGGGCGACCTCGCGATCGCCCCCGAGGAAGGCCAGCATCGGCAGGGCCACCGCGAGCCCCGGGTAGCGGTCGACCGCGCCGGTGCGCACGCAGTCGTCGACCAGCCGCATGATCCCGGCCGGGTCCGACCGCATCGGGATCTCGTCCATGAGGTGGACGAGCACCCGGTAGGCGGCCATCACCTCGGCGGGCAGCCGGTCGCCGAACTCGAGGGTCTCGTGGATCAGGCTGCCCGCCCGGCCGCCCTGGCCGAGAATGGTGAAGTACCAAATCATCCCGTCCAGCAGGGCGACCGAGTTGTCCACATCGGACATCTCGATCGCGCCGCGCAGGGCGGCGATCATGTTCGCGCTCTCGGCTTCGAACGCGTCGATCGCCTCCAGCTGCGCGCCGGTGCGCAGCGTCGGCTCCAGCCGCTGGGCGAACTCGGCGTAGTAGGACGCCATCGCCCGGCGCGTCCGGTCGTGCTCTCCCGACTCCACCAGCCGCTCGGTGGCGTACGCGCGCAGCGTCTCGAGCATCCGGTACCGCGGCTCGCCGTTCCCGGCGTCCACCGTGTCCACTATGGACTTCTCGACCAGGCTGCCGAGCACGTACGGCACGTCGCCCGCGGGGAGCTGCTCGTCGGCGCAGACGGCCTCGATCACCCCGAGCTCGGCGCCGCCGGTGAACACCGCGAACCGCCGGGCCAGCACGAGTTCGGGCTCGGCCAGCAGTTCCCAGCTCCACTCGACGACCGCGCGCAGCGTCCGCTGCCGCGGCAGGGCCGTCCGGCTGCCCGAGGTGAGCAGCCGGAACCGGTCGCCGAGGCGGCCGGCGATCTGGGCCACGGTCATCGACCGCAGCCGGGCCGCGGCCAGCTCCAGCGCCAGCGGCATCCCGTCGAGGCGGCGGCAGATCTCCCCGACCTGGTCCACAGTGGACTCGTCGAGCACGAAGTCGGGCCGCACCGCGGCGGCCCGGTCGAGGAACAGCCGGGTCGAGTCGAGCTCGGCGGCCTCCGCGGGCGCGGCGCGTTCCGCGGGCACCGGCAGCGGGCCGAGCGGGCAGAGCGCCTCCCCGGTGATGGCCAGCGGCTCGCGGCTGGTGGCCAGGATCCGCAGCCGCGGCGCCCGGTGCAGCAGCTCGTCGGCCAGCCGCGCGGCGGCGTCGACGACGTGCTCGCAGTTGTCCAGCACCAGCAGGGCTTCCTCGCCGCCGAGCACCTCGACGGCCTGCGCCACGGGATCCGGCGGCCGCCGGTGGACCTCGGCCTCGGTGCGGATCTCGCGGACCTCGAGCGCGCCCAGCAGCGCACCGGCGACGTCGTCGGGGTCGCGGACGCCGGCCAGCGCGGCGAACCAGACGCGGCCCCGCTGGTGCGCGGGGTGCCGCGACGCCGCCTCGGTGGCGAGCCGGGTCTTGCCCGCCCCGCCCGGCCCGGTCAGGGTGACCAGCCGGGCGCCGCCGAGGAGCTCGGCCAGCAGCTTGAGCTCGTCGTCGCGGCCGACGAAGGTGGTCAGCCGGGTCGGCAGCCGGTCGGCCACCGGCGACGGCGGCGCGAACTCGCCGCGCAGCGCGGCGACGTGGATCTCCTGCAGCTCGGCCGAGGGGTCGACGCCGAGCTGGTCGGCCAGCGTGCGGCGGAGCCCGGCGTAGACGGCCAGCGCTTCCGGCTGCCGTCCGGCCGCGCACAGCGCGCGGATCCGCAGTCCGGCGAGCCGTTCGCGCAGCGGGTCGGCGTCGGCCGCCGCGGCCAGGTCGGCCAGGACCGCGGCGTGCTCGCCCAGCCGGATCAGGGCTTCGAACCGGTCCTCGGCCGCCTCGGCCCGCAGCTCGGTGAGCCGCCGCGCGGGCGCCGGCGCGAACGGCGCGTCGAGGACGTCGGCGAGGGCGGCGCCCTGCCACAGCGCGAGGGCCTCGGTGAGCAGGTCGGCGGCGCGGGCGTCGCGGCCCGCAGTCAGCTCGCGGCGGCCCTCGGCGGCGAGCCGTTCGAACCGCTCGGCGTCGACGTCAGCCGCCGCCACCGCGAGCCGGTACCCGCCCGGCCCGGATTCGACCGCCACCGGCAGCACCTTCCGCAGCCGGGAGACCAGCGACTGCAGGGCGTTGGCCGCGTCGGCCGGTGGTCCGGTGCCCCAAAGGCCGTCGACGAGCGCGTCGGCCGGGACCGCGCGCCCGGCGTCCAGCGCGAGCCGGGCCAGGAGCATGCGGAGGCGGGCGCCGCCGATGTCGATCGGCGTGCCGTCGTCTTCCGCCGCCCGCAGCGGGCCCAGCAGCGCAACGCGCATGTGTCCAGCTTTCCAGACGGCGGTGCCGCGCCGGGGCGGGCCGACGGAAGTGCTGATTATCCGGACAAATACGACGCGATCTGCCGGATCACCCGATCGTGGCGATACGTTGCGGACGACGTCCACCGACACGAACAGGAGCGTTCATGAGGGGACAGAAACCGGCCGTGGTGGCGGCCGCCGTGGCCGCCAGTCTCTGCCTCGGCACCGGCGTCGCCGTCGCCGGCGAGGGCTGGGGCACAGCGCAGCCCGGCAGCGACGGCGCCGGCGACAGCTACTACCCGCAGGACGGCAACGGCGGCTACGACGTCGCCGACTACAACCTCAAGGTCGGCTACGACCCGGCGTCGCACCAGCTCACCGGGAACCAGGACATCACCGCGCGGGCGACGCAGTCGCTCAGCTCGTTCGACCTGGACTTCAAGGGCCTGACCGTCGACTCGGTGAAGGTCGACGGCCGGGACGCGAAGTTCAGCCGGACCGGGGACCATGAGCTGGTCATCACGCCGTCGCGGGCGCTGTGGCGGGGCCGGCACTTCAAGGTGCAGATCGCCTACCACGGCGTGCCCGCGCCGATCGACGACCCGGCGCTCGGCAACAACGGCTGGCAGTTCGCCCAGGCGGGCGGCGCGTTCGCCGCCGGCGAGCCGAAGTCGGCCACCACCTGGTACCCGGTCAACGACACCCCGCTCGACAAGGCCACGTTCCACCTGGCCATCACCGTGCCCGACGAGTGGGGCGTGATCGCCAACGGCCGCGAGAAGCCGTCGTTCAAGGCGCCGGGCGGCACCACGCACGTCTGGGCCGAAGAGACGCCGATCGTGCCGTACATGACGACGGTCGCGATCGACAAGTGGACCTTCGACCGCCAGAAGCGCAAGGACGGCACCCCGATCGTCAGCGCGTTCGCCCCCGGCGTCCCCGACTCGACGAAGCAGGCCGAGGCGCGGCTGCCGGAGATCCTCGACTTCCTCGAGTCGAAGTTCGGCAAGTACCCGATCGACGCCGCGGGCGGCATCTTCCTCAACGAGCAGATCGGCTTCTCGCTGGAGACGATGAGCCGGCCGATCTACTCGGCGGGCTGGGCCGGCACGGTGCCGACGATCGTCCACGAGAACGCCCACCAGTGGTACGGCGACTCGGTCGCGGTCGCGCACTGGCGCGACGTCTGCCTCAACGAGTGCTTCGCCTCCTACGCCACCTGGCTGTGGGACGAGGCGAAGGAAGGCGTCGACCTGAACAAGCAGTACGCCGACGACGTCAAGAAGGCGTCCCCGGCGTTCTGGAACGGGAAGCTGTACGACATGGGCCAGGGCCGGGAGTTCACGTACGTGTACTCGAAGGGCCCGGTGATGCTGCACGCGCTGCGCAACTACATCGGGCAGCCGGCGTTCGACTGGGTCCTGAAGACCTGGCCGTCGCTGCACCGCGACGGGAACGCGAGCATGCAGGAGTTCCAGCGGTTCACCGAATTCGCCGCGCACCGGAGCCTCCAGGGCTTCTTCGACGCGTGGGTGTACGGCACCGGCAAGCCGGCCGACCAGTACCTCTACCCGGGTGGGCTCAAGCCCGCCGCCTGATCCGCGATCGTCGTCGAGGCCACCCTGCGGACGTAGGGTGGCCTCGACGCTTTTCGTTCCGGGAGGATGGCATGGCCAGGGTGCTGATGACGGGCTTCGCGCCGTTCGGCGGCGAGCCGGTCAACCCGTCGTGGCAGGCGGTTTCGCTGGTGGGCGCCCGCCGTGACGACGTCGCGGCGGTGGAGCTGCCCTGCGAATTCGCGGCGTCGCTGCCCGCGCTGCGGCGGGCGCTGGAGGAGCACCGGCCGTCGCTGGTGGTCTGCGCGGGCCAGGCGGGCGGCCGGTCCGAGGTGACCCCGGAGCGGGTGGCCATCAACCTGATCGACGCCCGCATCCCGGACAACGCGGGTGCCCGGCCGGTGGACGCCCCGGTCGTCGCGGAGGGCCCGGCGGCGTACTTCACGACGTTGCCGGTGAAGGCGTGCGTAGCGGCGATCCGCGCGGTGGGCGTACCGGCGTCGGTCTCCCACACCGCCGGGACGTACGTGTGCAACCAGGTGTTCTACGCGTTGATGCACTTGCTGGCCACGGAGTTCCCGGGCGTGCGCGGCGGGTTCGTGCACGTCCCGTTCAGCCCGGAGCAGGTCGCGGCCACGGGCGGGGCCGAGCCGTCGCTGAGCGTGGACCGGATCGCCGACGCGCTGGAAGCCTTGGCGGACACGGCGTTGCGGGTCACCGAGGACCTGGCGGTCAGCGCGGGCGCGGAGCATTGACGCGCGGCCGGGACGCCTGGGCCAGACCCGGGGCGGTGCTGACCGTCGGCGTCACGGCCCTGCTGACCGGCGCGGCCATCGGCTTGTTCGCGCACACCTTCACCACGTACATGAAGCAGATTTGCGCGGCCGACCTCGCGGTGAACCCCGGAAGCATGTGTGGCCTCGGCATGATCTTCTGGGGCCCGGCGGTCGTCGTGGCCACGGCGCTGTTCGCCGGTTTCGTGATGTGGCCGGTGCTGGCCATAGCCGGCATCGAGCCGCGGCGCCGGCTGCTGGCCGGTGCGTTCCTGCTGCCGGTCGTCATCGTCGAGCCGTTCGGCGTCGCCGCGTCGGTCCACGGCCCGCCGGTCCTGGTCACGGCGCTCGCGTTCGGGACCGTGCAGGCGTGGATCGCCTTCGCCGCCGGGGCGCGGCTGACCCGCGGCTAACCGCCGCGGCCGGTGAGCTCGACGAACGCCGCCGGGCCCGGGACGTTGTGGTGGACCGTCAGGTCCGCGACCCGGTCGCCGCTCGAGGCCGGGGTGAAGCTGACGACCAGCGTGCACCGGCGGCCCGGGGCCACCTCGTGGCCGACGCACCCCCTCGCGTCCACCGCGAAGTCCGTGCTGTCCACCTCGACCCCGCTGACCCGCAGCGCGCTCGCGCCGACGCTGCGGACCGCCACCACGCAAGTCGTCGTCGTGTGCACGGGTGTCGCGCCGCAAGTGACCGACTCCGGGACGATGACCCGCGCTTCGGCGGCCGCTTCCGGCACACCGGGGAACGTCGCCGGGCGCCCGCGGACGAGGTCGAGCACGGTCACCCCGGTCACCGTCAGGACGAGCGCGCCCGTCGCCAGCAGCACGATCGCGATCGCCTTGACACCGCGGGCGCTGCCGTCCTTCGCGGTGAACCCGCCCGCCGCCAGGACCGTGACCACCAGCGTGGAGATCAGCGTCGCGTCCGGGCCGGCCCCGATCGCCGCCGGGACGAGCGTGCCGAGCAGCGATGCCCCGACCGTGACCGCGAATCCCGTCCAGGAGAAGCGTTTTGCCTCGCGCAACCGGCTCCGCACGGTCGGTGCGCGAGGTTCCGTGACTGTGCTCATGCAGGGAGGAGCGCCGAGCCCGCCCGCCACGGACGGCATTCGCCCGTTCGGCGGTACAGCGGGCCACTCGTGATCTGAGGCACACCACCCGCAAACGCCCCTGCCGGCCGATCGAACGGTGTTTACATGTCCGGACGCGCAGCCCGAAGAAGAGGTGAGTGATGATCGGATTCGAGACCGACCTGCAGGACCTGCGGGACTCGGCCGGAGCCCTCCAGGACGCGGCGGTCGCCGCAGAAACCGCGTCGAGTGGCCTGCGCGGCACCGACGTCCCCGTCGCGTCCGGTGGCGGTGGCTTCTTCGGCGGCATCGCCGGGATGCTCCCCGCGGCCAACGCCTTCGGCCGCACGCTGGGCATGCCCGCCGTCGCGGCGGCCTACGACGACCACCTGGCGAAGATCCAGAAACTGGTCGCGCAGCTGCACCAGACCACCGCGGACACCAGCCACGCGCTGATGCGGGTCGCCGAGCTGTACGAACAGGCCGACGAGGACTCGAAGCGGCACGTCAACCGCGCGGCCGCGGGCCTGGAAGGGAACTGAGGACGTGGACGGCTACTTCGACACCGGCCTCGACGCCGCACCGATGTCCAGCGGCGAAGACCGCCGCGCCGAACTCCTCGAGGGTGTGTCCGAGGACCTGAAGGACGGCGCGAACGACGCACTGGACGCCCTCGAAGTCCTGCGGATGACCGAGATCTGGCTGTTCGGGTTCGACGACTCCAGCGAGCAGTTCCGCAAGATGCAGGACCAGATCGCCGACGTCTACCGGGAGTTCTCCGACGCCGACATCGACCACGAGTCGACCTCGGGTCTCCAGAGCCTGATCATGAAGCACGACGCCGTCTGGAAGCAGCTGCAGCGCGACTCGAGGCCGAAGCTCGACGACGCCCGGCAGTTCCTCGACGTCTGGCGCGGGTCGGCCGCGAACGCGGTCAAGGCCTACCTCAACCAGCTGGCCGACGCCTTCACCGAGGTCGAAACCAAGATCACCGTGCTGGAGAGCGATGTCGTGGCGGCACGTGAAGCCATCGCGTCGGCCCGCCAGGACCTGAGCAACCTCGGCACCACGTTCCTGGAGACGGCGAAGAAGTACCAGGAAGACCAGTCCCGCAAGCGCGAAGCCGCCATGTCGAAGGTGCTCGCGGCCACGTTCGCGGGCGCGGTCGCCGGCCTGCTCACCGTGGCCAGCGCCGGCGTCGCCGCCCCGGCGGGCGCGGCGATCTTCACCGCGGCCAACGGCGCGCTGGTGGCCGGCAACGCCGCCGGCGGCGCGATCAGCGCGATGGTGGCGAACCAGGCGGAGATCACCGGCGACAACGCGTTCGAGCTGCACCAGAGCTTCCTCGACAGCGCGGGCAAGATCCGCGACGGGGCCGGCGAGGCGGCCCAGACGCTGGCGAACCGCATCGGCGACGAAGCCGTCGACCTGCCGAAGATCCCCGACCCGCCGGACGTCAGTCCGGGCTCGAGCTTCGACCCGGACAACTTCGAGACCGACCACACTTCGCGGCAGACCGAGAAGAACGTCCGCGACCGGAACGTGGACATCGCCCCCGACGGCCGGGTCTCGCAGGACAACGGCCACCTGGAGCGGCTGGATGGCTGACCGTCCGGCGAAACCGGACCGCGAAACCCTGCTGGCCGAGCTCGACGCGCTGTCGGCGACGGCGACGTCCGCCGACGGCGCGGTTTCGCTGTCGGTCAACACCGACGGCGTGCTGACCCGGCTGCGGCTCACCGACGCCGTCTCGGGGATGTCGCCGTCGGAGATCGCGGACGCCGTCCTGTGCACGTACGTCGAGGCCCAGCGGGAGTCGGCGAAGCGGACCGGGCAGCTGCTGGCGCCGCTGGGTACCGGCGGCTACCTGATGGACCGGCTGCGCTGGCGGGTGCAGTTCGAGCCGGCCCCGGTTCCGGTGGCCGCCCCGGCTGCTGCGCCTGCGCCTGCTCCGGCCGCGGACTCCGGCGCCAAGGTGCTGCAGGACCGGTCTTCGGAGGCCGCAGCTACCGCAGCACCGCCGTCCGGGCCCGTGCCCGACGACGACTGGTACGCCGGCGGCATGCGGTTCGACAAGGCCTGGTGAATCAGGCCGGCTTGATCTCTCGGGTGAAGAAGGCCACGAGGTCGGCGGTGCGGCGCGCGTCGAGCGAGGTGTAGAGCCCGGCCGCCCGGCGGTCGTCCGGGCCGAAGAGCACGATCCCGGAGAAGCTGCCGACCCCGGCGATGTACCGGCCGTGCAGCCCGCCGCCGTCCCAGCTGCCCTCCACTATGTTGCGGCCGCCGACCTGCAGCTTCGCGCTCGCCTCGACCTCGGCGACGGTGACGCCCTGGTAGTAGCTGACCACGCTGCCCTTGCCGAACCCGCAGGTGACCGCGGCTTGGGCGTGCACCAGCTTGCCCACGGAGTCGGCGGCCTGACAGGTCGTCCGGTCCGGGACGGTACCGGCCAGCGAGCGCAGGCAGGGGGTGAACCCGGCCCGGTCGCGCTGAGCCGTCGTCGTGCAGTCCACTGTGGCCTGCGCCGATTCGCTCTTCGTGGCGAAGAGGACGACGGTCACCGTGATCGCGACGACGACGAGCACCGCGATCCCGACGAGCAGCTTGGTTCGCTTGCGCGGCAACGGTTGTGACTGCTGCTGTTGCGGGGGCGGCGCGTAGTGCGGCGGCCGGGCGGCCTGCTGCTGCCACGGTTGCGGCCGCGGCGGCACCACGGGCGGGCGGACCGGCGCGAACGCGGGCACGGTGAGGTCGGTGGTGGTGCCCAGCGGAACGTGGTGGAGCCCGAACGCGACGGCCGTCTCGGGCTGGTCCTGCGTGGTCGGCGCGACGCCGAGCTGCCGGCCGAGGAGGCTGACCAGCAGCGGCATCCGGCTCGGCCCGCCGACGAGGTAGACCCCGGCGAGCTGCGCGGGCGTGAGGCCGGCGCGGCGGATCGTGGCGGCGAGCAGCTCGGCGCTGCGCAGCAGGCTGGGCCGCACGAGCGCTTCGAGCTCGTCCCGGCTGACGAGGACGTCCCCGAACGGCTCGGCCATCGGCACGTGGGTTTGCGCGTGCCGTGAGAGGCTTTCCTTGGCGTCACGGACATCCTGCAGCAACGCGCGGCGCGTGCGGCGGTCGGCGGTGGTCTGCGGCCGCAGGAGGCGTTGCCACTGCGCCGGATCGGTGTGCGAGACCGAACGTCCGATGTGGACGAGCAGGGCCTGGTCGATGTCGAGGCTGCCGAGATCGGGCAGGCCGTCCTCGGCGAGCACGGTGAAGCCCTGCCGGGTGACTCCGACGACAGCGCAGTCGAAGGTGCCGGCCCCGAGGTCGTAAACGCCGATGGGGCCGCCGGTCCGGCTCCCCAGGCTGGCGTAGTGGGCGGCGGCGGCCACCGGTTCGGGGATCAGCCGGACATCGGCGAACCGGGCCTTCGCGGCGGCGGCCCGGAGGACGTCCTGCCGGACGGCACCCCAGCCGGCAGGGTGCGAAATCCGGATTTGCGCGGGCGGGCGGCCGAGCTGCCGTTCGGCTTCCTCGCCCATCCGGCGCAGGACGGCGGCGAAGGCGTCGGTGATCGGTATTTCGTGGTCACCGAGCTGCAGCCGGCCTTCGTCGATGCGCCGCTTGGGGTTGGGTTCGAACCGGCTGGGATCGAGCCGGGCTCGCCGTTCGGCATCCTGGCCGACCACGAGCAGGCCGTCGTCGTTGACGTAGACGGCGGAGGGCATGGTGACGGACCCGTCGACCTCGATGGCCCGCGGCCCCCGGCCGAAGGCGGAGAGGACACCGACGGTGCTGGAAGTCCCGAAGTCGATCGACAGCACGTCCACGCGGATTCCCCCTCCCAAGGTCCGCGGCATCGTCTCACGGGCCCGGACAGCCGGAAGGGCGGCTCCCCGAACCGGGGAACCGCCCTCCTGGCGTCCTACGCGACGATCACTCGCCTTCGGCTTCGCCGCCCT
The DNA here is from genome assembly GCF_042881395.1 of Amycolatopsis sp. NPDC058278. Taxonomy (NCBI): domain Bacteria; kingdom Bacillati; phylum Actinomycetota; class Actinomycetes; order Pseudonocardiales; family Pseudonocardiaceae; genus Amycolatopsis; species Amycolatopsis sp. NPDC058278. The sequence goes on from NZ_JBHVXZ010000015.1 coordinate 43,331, forward strand.
GCTCTTCGTGGCCCGCGCCGATGCTGACCGGCGGGGCGTCCGGGATCGACGACGGCCGGCGCTCACCGCGGAAGGTGAACTTCGCCTGGTCGTCCTTGTCCTCCGGGTTGCCGCTCCAGCCCTCGACGTCGACCAGGATGATCTGGCCCGGCTCGACCTCGCCGAAGAGGATCTTCTCCGACAGCTGGTCCTCGATCTCGCGCTGGATCGTGCGGCGCAGCGGCCGCGCACCCAGCACGGGGTCGAAGCCGCGCTTCGCGAGGAGGGACTTCGCCTTCTCGGTCAGCTCCAGCTCCATGTCCTTGGCCTTGAGCTGCTTCTCCACACGGTTGATCATCAGGTCGACCATCATGATGATCTGTTCCTTGGTCAACTGGTGGAACACGATGATGTCATCGATCCGGTTCAGGAACTCCGGGCGGAAATGCTTCTTCATTTCCTCGTTGACCTTTTGCTTCATCTTCTCGTACCGGGTGCCGGTGTCGTTGCCCCCGGCGAAGCCGAGCGAGACGGACTTCGAGATGTCCGAGGTGCCCAGGTTGGACGTGAAGATGAGGACCGTGTTCTTGAAGTCGACCGTGCGGCCCTGACCGTCGGTCAGGCGGCCATCCTCCAGCACCTGCAGGAGCGTGTTGTAGATCTCCTGGTGCGCCTTCTCGATCTCGTCGAACAGGACCACCGAGAACGGCTTGCGCCGCACCTTCTCGGTCAGCTGGCCACCCTCTTCGTAGCCGACGTAGCCCGGAGGGGCACCGAAGAGCCGCGAAGCGGTGTAGCGGTCGTGGAACTCACCCATGTCGATCTGGATGAGCGCGTCGTCCTCGCCGAACAGGAACGAGGCCAGCGCCTTGGACAGCTCGGTCTTACCGACACCGGACGGGCCGGCGAAGATGAACGAGCCGGACGGGCGCTTCGGGTCCTTCAGACCGGCCCGCGTACGGCGGATCGCCTGCGAGACGGCCTTGACCGCGTCCTCCTGGCCGATGATGCGCTTGTGGAGCTCGTCCTCCATGCGCAGCAGCCGGGTGGTCTCCTCCTCGGTCAGCTTGAACACCGGGATGCCGGTCCAGTTGGCCAGCACCTCCGCGATCTGCTCGTCGTCGACCTCGGCGACGACGTCGAGGTCGCCGTCCTTCCACTGCTTCTCCCGCTCGCCCTTCTGGCCGAGGAGGGTCTTCTCCTCGTCACGCAGGCGGGCGGCCCGCTCGAAGTCCTGCGCGTCGATCGCGGACTCCTTGTCGCGGCGGACGTTCGCGATCTTCTCGTCGAACTCGCGCAGGTCCGGCGGCGCGGTCATCCGGCGGATGCGCATCCGGGCGCCGGCCTCGTCGATCAGGTCGATCGCCTTGTCCGGGAGGAACCGGTCGTTGATGTACCGGTCCGCCAGGGTCGCGGCGGCGACCAGCGCCGAGTCGGTGATCGAGACGCGGTGGTGCGCCTCGTACCGGTCACGCAGGCCCTTGAGGATCTCGATGGTGTGCTCCAGCGACGGCTCGCCGACCTGGATCGGCTGGAACCGGCGCTCGAGGGCGGCGTCCTTCTCGATGTACTTGCGGTACTCCTCGAGCGTGGTCGCGCCGATCGTCTGCAGCTCACCGCGGGCGAGCATCGGCTTCAGGATCGAAGCCGCGTCGATCGCACCCTCGGCGGCACCCGCCCCGACCAGCGTGTGCAGCTCGTCGATGAACAGGATGATGTCGCCGCGGGTCTTGATCTCCTTGAGCACCTTCTTCAGGCGCTCTTCGAAGTCACCGCGGTAGCGGGAGCCGGCGACCAGGGAGCCCAGGTCCAGCGTGTAGAGCTGCTTGTCCTTGAGCGTCTCGGGCACCTCGCCCTTGACGATGCTCTGCGCGAGACCCTCGACGACGGCGGTCTTGCCGACGCCGGGCTCGCCGATGAGCACCGGGTTGTTCTTGGTCCGGCGGGACAGCACCTGCATGACCCGCTCGATCTCCTTGCCGCGCCCGATGACCGGGTCGAGCTTGCCCTCGCGGGCGAGCACGGTCATGTTGCGGCCGAACTGGTCGAGGACCAGCGACGACGACGGGGTGCCCTCACCGCGGCCGGAACCGGTTTCGGTGGACTCCTTGCCGCCCTGGTAGCCCGAGAGCAGCTGCAGCACCTGCTGGCGGACCCGGTTGAGGTCCGCTCCCAGCTTGACCAGGACCTGCGCGGCGACGCCCTCGCCCTCGCGGATCAGGCCGAGCAGGATGTGCTCGGTGCCGATGTAGTTGTGGCCGAGCTGCAGCGCTTCGCGCAGCGACAGCTCCAGCACCTTCTTGGCGCGCGGCGTGAACGGGATGTGCCCGCTCGGCGCCTGCTGGCCCTGGCCGATGATCTCTTCGACCTGCTGGCGCACGCCCTCCAGGGCGATGCCCAGCGACTCCAGCGCCTTGGCGGCGACACCCTCACCCTCGTGGATCAGACCCAGGAGGATGTGCTCGGTGCCGATGTAGTTGTGGTTGAGCATCCTGGCCTCTTCTTGAGCCAGGACGACCACCCGCCTCGCGCGGTCGGTGAACCTCTCAAACATGTGCACTCCCTCGACTGCTGCGCCGGCGGCCCGTTTCCATCGTGCTTTCACCGCGATGGATTCAGCACCGTGAGACCACTCTAGTAGCCAAGCCGTCGCGCTGGCGTGCCACTACGGCTCTCGGCGGTCGTTTCCGCACCCGGACGTGGTGTCTCCCGGGTGCTCCCATCATCAGGTTGCCCTGCACCTTTACGTCAAGCCCAACGTGCGAACGGCCACGCGGATTCCGCCATCCGCGCCCTGTCCGCTCACCGCGAACAGTCCGCAAGCTGGGAGTGCCCCACCCGATTGGCGCAGCTCCCGGAAGTCTGTAAGGTTAGGCACGCCTAATCCACTACGGCACCCGAGGAGGGCCGCGGTTGAGCCAGCAGCGGTCCTTCCGTGACGCACGCGAGGTCGGCGACGGCCTCGCGTCGTCGTTGCGGCGGGTCTCCGGCCTGCAGGAACGCTCCGAACTGCGACGTGACGTCCCGGCGGGCTGGATCCGCTGTTCGGAGCTGCTGGAGACACCCGGGTACTTCGACGAGTGGCGCGGCCTGCTGGGCGACTGGCTGCTGCGCGAGCACGACGCGACGCCGTCGCGGACCACGGCCAGCTGGGTGCTGACCTGGTACCTCCACGTCCCGGCGTACGTCGGCGCGCTGTTGTGGCACCACGAGCGCCGGGTGCCGTCGCTGAAGCCGGCCGAGCTGGCGTTCCGGCTGGCCGACGACCGGCCGCACCCCGACGGCATGGCGGTGCTGGGTGACGCGTTCCACTGCCTCCCGACCGACCCGGGCTCGGCCCGCCCGGAGGCCACCGTGGTCCGCGACGAACGCGCGCTGGCGGCCGTCCTCCGGGCGCGTTACCTGGCTCACGCGGCCCAGTTCGTCCGGGCGTACGCACCGCTCAGCAGGTTGGGCCGCCGGACGCTGTGGGCGGCGGCGACGGACGCGCTGGAGAACTCGCTGTGGTGGGCGGGCCGCCAAGGCGGGACCCCGGAGGCCGAGGGCGCGGGCGTGGCGGACGCGGCACTGGTGCTCGACGCCCGGTACCCGCCGCTGACCTCGGCGTCGACGTTGCGCCTGCAGGAGGGCCCGGACGGCCACCGCGAGTGGACGCGGCGGCGGGAGAGCTGCTGTTTTTCGTACCTGCTTCCCTCGGCCACGGAGTGCGACGGCTGCCCGCGCACCTGCCCCCGGTGACTCAGGCCGGCCGGCCCGGATCCCGGCCGGCCGCCCCCAGCGCCCGCTCCAGCGGCGAGGCATCGGCGGCCACCGCCACCGCCGGCCCGTACACCCCCATCGACCGCGCCTGGTCGCCCATCGCGACCGCGGACTCGTACACCGCCGTCGCCGCTTCGGGGGCGTAAGCGCACTCCTGGCCGCTCGCCCGGGCCAGGTCCCAGCCGTGCAGCACGAACTCGCCCAGCACCATCGCGCCCACCACCGCCGACGGCATCGGCGCCGAACCCAGCGCCGTCGTGCCCGTCCACGCCGCCGGCGTCCCGAACACCTCCACCAGCGTCTCCGTCTGCTTCTCCAGATCCGCGCGCCAGCCGTCCGTCACCAGGGCCGCCTCCGCTTCGGCGGACCCCATCGCGGGCGGGTCCTCGCGCCGTCCCGCGGCGATCAACCACGGGCCCCAGTACAGGAGGTGGTTGAGCAGCCCGCGGACGTCGTACCCCGCGCACGGCGTCGGCGCGGTCAGGTCGGGGACCGCACACGCGATCCGGAGGAATTCGGCCGCGGCGGGACGCAGCAACTCGGCAGTCATGCCGGTGATCCAAACTCGCCGCCGAGCAGCGCGTCTTGAACGAACGCGACAGCTACCGTGAACCCGTGACGCACCGGATCCCGCGCGGCATCGTGGCCGAAGCCACCGCGCGCACGATGTTCACGCTGACCAGGCACCCGCCGGCCCCGGAACTCGCCGAATTCGTCGAATACCACTGGATCCTGCGCTGGGACCTGCGCGGCAAACCACCGTACGAGCAGCGGGTGCTGCCGAACCTCTCGGTCCACGTCACGTTCTTCCCGGGCGCCTCCGGTGTCCACGGCCCGGCCCACGACGTCTTTTCCCACCGCTTGACCGGCCGTGTCCAGGGCTTGGGCGTGCGATTCCGGCCGGGCACCTTCCGCGCGTTCCTCGGCGGACCCGTGCGTGACATCGCCGACCGGGCCGTCCCGCTCACCGACGTTTTCGGGGCCGCGGCGTCGACGGCCGCCGAATCGGTGCGCACGGCCGGCACCGATGCGCAAATGGTCGGTGCCATCGACAACTTGCTGATCGCAAATCCCGTGCGGCTGTCTCCGGCCGCCCGCGCGGCGGCGGAGGCGGTGGAACAAATCGCACGGGATCCGGGAATTACCCGGGTGGCGCAACTGTGCGCGGATACTGGACTAACCACCCGGTCCCTCCAGCGGGTGTTCGCCGAACACGTCGGCTGCCCGCCCAAGTGGGCGATCCGGATTTACCGTCTCAATGACGCAGCGCAGCGGCTCGTCACAGAAGGACAACGCGATTACGCCGGTCTGGCGGTTCGACTGGGCTATAGCGACCAGTCGCACTTCATCCGCGATTTCCGGACGGTGACCGGACAGTCGCCTGCCGAGTACGCCCGAACCGCACGCGCGGGAGAACGGGAACCGGACAGCGACCGGACATGAAGAAAGCCGCCGGGCGAAAATGCGCCCGGCGGCCACCGCTGGAAACCCCGCGTCGGCGATTGGCCACGCCACCACGCGTACGGGATCGCTGCTGGTCAGCGACTCGCAGCCGGCCCGCGCGGAGGCGGCGTGAACAATCTTCAGTTCTTCTTGTGGTAAGCCTCGACGACCTCGGAGGGGATGCGGCCGCGGTCGGAAACCGCGTAACCGTTCTTGCGCGCCCACGACCGGATCGCCTGGTTCTGCTCACGGTCGACAGCGGCCGGGCGAGCCGAACCCTTACCCGCGACCGGGCGAACCGTGGCGCGCTTGCGCCCTCCCGCACGACGCGCGTGCTCGACATACTGAGCGAGCGCGTCCCGCAGCTCCTCCGCGTTTTCCGAGGAGAGATCGATCTGGTAGCTGACTCCGTCCAAACCGAACTCGACGGTCTCTTCCGCCTCACTGCCGTCGAGGTCGTCGACCAGCGAGACGAGCACCTTCTGTGCCATCCGATTCCTCCTGCGGGGCTTACTCAATGATCTGGTACGGGGCGAGCCCCGGGACAGAAGACTTTGTCTAGAACATTAGTACCCGCTTCTGGAGTGCAGCGCAAATCTCATATCCATAACCAGTCGCTATCCTCACACGGCCGGGTTATTCAGGCCGTACCAGCGGGAAGAGGATCGTCTCCCGGATACCGAGGCCGGTCAGCGCCATGAGGAGGCGGTCGATCCCCATTCCGACACCACCGCTCGGGGGCATTCCGTACTCCAGGGCCCGCAGGAAATCCTCGTCGAGCCGCATGGCTTCGCTATCGCCCTGCGCGGCCAGCAGCGACTGTTCGGTGAGGCGTTCCCGTTCGACGACCGGATCGACCAGCTCGGAGTATCCGGTGGCGAGTTCGAATCCGCGCACGTAGAGGTCCCACTTCTCGGCCACCCCCGCCCGGGAGCGGTGCTGCCTCGTCAATGGCGACGTCTCCAGCGGAAAATCACGGACAAACGTCGGTGCGTGCAGGTGATCTCCGACGAGGTGTTCCCACAGTTCCTCGACGAGCTTCCCGTGCCCGAGCTTCGGATCCACTTCCAGGCCCCTGGCCTGCGCGAATCCGAGCAGTTTGGCGGCGGGCGTCTCCGGCGTCACCTCTTCGCCGAGGGAATCGGACAACGACTCGTACATTCCGAGCGTGGTCCATTCGCCGGAGAGGTCGTACTCCGAACCGTCGGGCAGCGTGACGACCTGGGTGTCCAGCACCGTCTGCGCGGCCTCCTGGATCAGCTGCCGCGTCATCACCGCGTTCGTGTCGTACGTGGCGTAGGCCTCGTAGTACTCGAGCATCGCGAACTCCGGCGAATGCGACGAGTCGCTGCCCTCGTTCCGGAAGTTGCGGTTGATCTCGAAGACCTTCTCGATGCCGCCGACGACGCAGCGCTTGAGGTAGAGCTCCGGGGCGATCCGCAGGAAGAGCTCCATGTCGAACGCGTTGGAATGCGTGACGAAGGGGCGGGCCGCGGCGCCGCCGTGCAGCGTCTGCAGCATCGGCGTCTCGACCTCGGTGAACCCGCGGCGGTGGAACGACTCCCGCAGCGACCGGACCACGCCGGCGCGCGTGCGCACGACGTCCCGCGCGCGCGGGCGCATGATGAGGTCGACGTAGCGCTGGCGGATCCGCGTCTCTTCGGCCAGGTCCTTGAAGGCGTTCGGCAGCGGGCGCAGCGCCTTCGACGTGATGCGCCACGCGTCGGCCATCACCGAAAGCTCACCGCGCTTGGACGTGATGACCTCGCCCTGCACGAACACGTGGTCGCCGAGGTCGACGTCGGACTTCCACGCCGCCAGCGCGTCCTCGCCGACCTTCGCCAGGCTGATCATCGCCTGGAGTTCGGAGTCGCCGTCGCGGAGGCTCGCGAAGCACAGCTTGCCCGTATTGCGCAGGAACATCACCCGGCCGGTGACGCCGACCTGCGCGCCCGTGGCGGTATCGGCGGGGAGACCGGAATGCGCCGCGCGCACCTCGGCGAGCGAGTGCGTGCGGGGTACCTCGACCGGGTAGGGATCGATACCCTCCGCCAGGATCCGGTCGCGCTTCTCCCGGCGCACCCGCATCTGCTCGGGCAGTTCGTCTTCGGCGGGCTCGCTGGTGGAAGCGGGGTTTTCGGTCATGGCCATAGGGTACGAACCCGGCTGACCGCTACGCCAACCGGATTACCTTTACCTTTCCCTCCATTAGCCTGGACCGATGAGCGATCCCACCCGAGGTCAGCGTGCGTCTTCCTTCGGCAGCCGCGCCGCCGAGTACGCCCAGCACCGGCCCGATTACCCGCGGGAGGCGATCGAGTGGGGCCTTTCCGGGGTCCGCGGAACACCGCGCCGGGTGCTCGATCTCGGCGCCGGAACCGGCAAACTCACCCTCGGGCTGACCGCGCTCGGGCTCGACGTCACCGCGGTCGAACCCGACCCGGAAATGCGCGCGGAACTCGAGCGAGCCGTGCCCTCCGCGACGTCACTGGCGGGGAACGCGGAACGGATCCCCCTGCCCGACGAGACCGTCGAGGCGGTTTTCGTCGGCCAGGCGTTCCATTGGTTCGACGTACCCGTGGCGATGACGGAGATCCGCCGCGTGCTGCGCCCGGGCGGCGTGTGCGTGCCGATGTGGAACTACGAAGACGAATCGGTGCCGTGGGTCGCGGAGTTCACCACGCTGGGCCGCGACGGCGCCCGCCGCCCGACGAGCATCGAAGATATGCGCGAGGTGACGCACCCGGCGTTCGAGCCGTTCGAAAGCGACCGGTTCCGCCACACGCAACGGCGCACCGCGGAGACCCTGCTGGAGACGATCGCGACGTATTCGAAGGTGATCGTGTCGGCGCCGGAGGAGTCGGCGGCCCTGCTGGGCCGGCTCCGGCGGTTCCTGGCCGCGAATCCGGCCACCGCGAACGGCGAGTTCGACCTGCCGCTGATCACCACGGTCCTGCGCGCGCGGCGGCGCTGACGTTCTTCGTCCTTGACCTCGATCGAGGTCGAGGTTCGATACTGGAGTCATGCGCAGGAAATCTCTGGGACGGGCACTGATCTCGCTGACTTCGGTCGTGACGGCGGTGGGCCCGTACCGTGCCGACTGGAACGAGACCCACGTGCACAACCCGGCCTGGCCGCCGCACGCCAAGTTCCACAACGGCCAGACGATGAGCCTGGGACTCGCGCTGGGCGTCACCAGCCTGTGGCAGCTGTGGCGGGCGCCGGCCCGGGCGGGCCTCGACGCCGGCGCGGTACTGGCGTCGCTGTACTGGGTGACGCAGATTTCGGCACTGGCCTATCCGGGGTCGAAGGCGGTGGACCCGCCGGGTGCCGCGAGGTTCCCGCAGGCCAAGGTGGCCTTCCCGGCGTTGGCGGTCACGGCGCTGGGATACGTGCTGGAGCGCCGCCGCCTGGCCCGCGGCTGACGGCTGTCCCTGCTCAGGGCCGGATGTTGCGCTCGTACGCCAGCCGCAGGCCGAGCAGCGTCAGCTCCGGGACGTGGTCGGTGATCGTCTCCGACTCGTCCAGCACCAGCGGCGCCAGGCCGCCCGTGGCCAGCACCGCCACCGGTTCCGCGCCGCCCGGCGAAAGCTCGCGGACGATGCGGCGCACCAGCCCGTCCACCTGGCCCGCGAAGCCGTACAGGATCCCGGACTGCAGGCACTCCACCGTGTTCTTGCCGATCACCGACCGCGGCGGCACCAGTTCGACCTTCCGCAGCGCCGCCGCGCGCAACGCCAGCGCGTCCACCGAAATCTCGATCCCGGGGGCGAACGCGCCGCCCAGGAACTCGCCACGGGCCGAGATCGCGTCCACGTTGGTCGACGTGCCGAAGTCGACCACCACGCACGCCGTGCTGTGGAGGTGGTGCGCGGCCAGCGTGTTCACCAGCCGGTCCGCGCCCACCTCCTTCGGGTTGTCCACCAGCAGCGCCACGCCGGTGCGCACGCCCGGCTCGACCACGATCTTCGGGACCCGGGCGTAGTACCGGCCGAGCATCACCCGCAGCTCGCGCAGCACGGCCGGCACCGTCGACAACGCACTGATCCCGGACACCGCGTCCGCGTGCGGGCCGAGCAGCCCGCGGACCGTCAACGCCAGCTCGTCGGCCGTGATGCGCGCGTCCGTGCGCATGCGCCAGTCGCCCACGAGCTCCTGACCGGACCACAGCCCCAGCACGATGTTCGTGTTGCCGACGTCGACGGTGAGCAGCAAGCGGGTCAGCTTTCCGCGTGCAGCAACGCGTCGAGGCGGCGGGCGTCGGCCGTCTCGGCGACCGGGAAGATCGCCGCCTCCTCGTCCGGCGGCAGGATCACCGTGCCGGACAGCAGCCCGGAACCCTCCGGCGCGTGGCCGGGGTCGGTGTGCCGGTGGACGATCCGGTTGTCCGCGTCGACGAACACCACGCGCGGCTGGTACGTCGCCGCCTCGGCGTCGTCCATCTGGCCGTACGAGATGAGGATGACCAGGTCACCCGGGTGCACCAGGTGCGCCGCGGCACCGTTGATGCCGAGCACCCCGCTGCCGCGTTCCCCCTTGATGACGTAGGTCTCCAGCCGCGCCCCGTTGGTGACGTCCACAATGGACACCTGTTCCCCCGGCAGCAGGTCCGCGGCCTCCATCAGGTCCTCGTCGACCGTCACCGAACCGACGTAGTGCAGGTCGGCCTGGGTCACGGTCACCCGGTGGATCTTCGACTTGAGCATGGTGCGGTACATCGTGGACTCCTATTCCCCTGCGTCCCGCTCCGGGTGCGCTGGGTGATCTACCGAAGCGCCGAGCAACACCGGAACGTTGTCGATCAGCCGGGTACTCCCCACCCGGGCCGCGATCAACAAGCGTGCTTCACCATCGACGGGCGCGGGCCCGAGGTCGGTTCCCCTCAACTCCAGGTAATCCACCTCGACCGCGGGCCGCGCGGCGAGGGTCTTCCACGCGGTCTCGAGGACCGCGTCGGCACCGTCCCGGCCGACGAACGCCCCCGCGGTGAGGGCGGCCGACAGGACGATGGCGTCTTCGCGCTGCTCAGGCGTCAGGTAGACGTTGCGCGACGACAACGCGAGCCCGTCACGCTCCCGCACGGTCGGCACGCCGATCACGCGCGTGTCGATGTTCAGGTCGCGCACCATCCGCTTGATCAGCACCAGCTGCTGGTAGTCCTTTTCGCCGAAGAAGGCGTAGTCCGGACGGAGCAGGTTGAACAGCTTCGCCACGACGGTCAGCACACCGGCGAAGTGGCCGGGCCGGACGGCCCCTTCGAGTTCGGCGCCGAGCGGGCCCGGGTGCACGGTCACCACGGCACCTTCGGCGTAGAGGGCGTCCGCGCTGGGCGTGAAGGCGATTTCGATGCCGTCCTCGCGCAGGATGTCGAGGTCGGCCTCCAGCGTCCGCGGGTACGCCTCGAAGTCCTCGCCCGCGCCGAACTGCAGCGGGTTCACGAAGATCGAGGTGGCCACGACGGTGTTCGGCAGCCGCTTCGCGCGGCGGATCAGCTCGCGGTGCCCGGCGTGCAGCGCGCCCATGGTCGGCACGAGCGCCAGCTTGCGGCCGACGCCGTGCAGCGCCCGGCTGACCTGGCTCACCTGCTCGGGCGACGCGAACGCGTTGAGGGTGCCGCGGCTGAATTTCGGTGTGGTCACTGGTCTTGGTGCCCTTCGGCGGGATCGTCGAGGAGTTCGGTGAGGTCTTTGGCGGCCGCGGTGTCCAGCAGCCCGGCCGCCGTCGAACGCGCCACCGTACGCTTGGCCAGCGCGCGGTAGGCCGGCGCCACGTCCGGCGCCTGGTCCGCCAGCACCGCGAGGTGCTTGCGGACGGTGCCGAGATCGCCACGCGCGACCGGGCCGGTGAGGGCACGGTCGCCGTGTCGCAGCACATTATCCAATGCCGCCGAGAGCAGTGGTGCGACCAGGCGTTCGGATTGCCCGATTCCGGCCTGGCGCAACAGGTCCGCGCAGTCGGCGACCAGCGCCATCAGGTGGTTCGCCCCGTGGGCCAACGCAGCGTGGTAGAGCGCTCGCGCGGAGTCGGGGATCCGCACCGGCTCGGCGCCCATCTCGACGGCCAGCGCTTCGCCGACGTTCCACGCCGCTTCGTCGTCCTCGGCCGCCGTGACGCCGATGCTGCACGCCGCCAGCCGTTCGAGGTCCTCCTCGCGGCCGGTGAACGTCATCACCGGGTGCAGGGCGAGCGGCAGAGCCCCGGCCTCGGCCGCGGGGGCCAGGACGTCGATGCCGTGCGCACCGGAGGTGTGCACGACGATCTGGCCGGGCCGGAGCGACTCGGTGGCGACGAGCCCGCGGATCATCCCGGCGAGCGCGTCGTCGGGGAGGGCGAGCAGCACGAGGTCCGCCCGGCGGACGGTTTCGTCGGGCGGCAGGAGGGGCACGTCGGGCAGGAGGCGTTCGGCACGGGCCAGCGACGAAGCGGACAGGCCGGACGCGGCGACCACCGTGTGCCCCGCCCGGGCCAGCGCGGCGCCGAGCACGCTGCCCACCCGGCCGGCGGAAACGACGCCGACCGCGAGGCGGGCGGGCCTCATCATGGCGTGCGCCTGTGGACGCTCATGGTTCGCAGACTCCCTCTGCTCTCGTTCCAGTCCCGCTCCGGGTACCGGACGACGGCGCGAGACTAACTCGGGCGAACGCGCGCCGTTGAGCCCGGGTGACCAGCTTCACCCGGACCGGTTCACCCGTGGGCGGCCTCGTCGGCGAGGCGCGTCGCCTCCGCGCGGGCGGCCTTCAGGGTGCGCAGCAGCTCCTGCTGGCGCTGCCGGTCGGTGTCGCTGGTGAGCTGGTGCCGGTCGAGGAACGCGAGCTCCGTCACGCTCGCCTGGTAAATGGCGACGGCGCGGGCAGCGCGTTTTCCGGACTGCCGTTTCGCCTGGCGGCGCCAGGCCCGGCGGCCGGGCAGGCTGGCCAGCAGGTCGACCTCAGACGGCGCGATCCACCGGGCCGCGGCCATGTGCGGCAGCGCGGCGGCGATGATCCGCTGCTCCCGCTTCCGCTGCAGGACGACCAGGTAGACGACGCCGAGGAAGAGCGGCAGCATGATCAGGAAGTAGACGGTGAGGAACTTCGACCCGCCGAGCAGGGCGGCACTGTTCCACAGGGCGTGCAGGCAGACCGCGGCGAGGTACCCGGCGATCGGCGCGGCGATCTTGAGGGCCTTGACGGTCGTCCGCGCGGCGATCCCGATCCCGATGCCGGTGAGCACGGCGAACAGCGGATGGGTGAAGGGCGCGAGCACGCCACGCAGGAAGAACGCGGTGATGACGCCCTGGCTGTGCCCGTCACCGAAGCCGTAGTCGGCGAACGCCCGGCCGAAGTAGTAGATGTTCTCGGTGAAGGCGAACCCGGCGGCGCTGAACCCGGCGTAGACGACCCCGTCCACGACGCCGTCGAACTCGCTGGACCGCCGCCAGAGGATGAGCACGACGAAGAGGGCCTTGGCGGCCTCCTCGACAACGGGAGCCGAGACGAGCGCGGCGATCGTGTTGCCGTGCCCGGAGCCGAGCAGCTCGTCCCCGACGGCTTCGGCGGTGGTGTTGATCAGCAGCGCGGTGATGGTCGCGATGCAGGCGCCCCAGGCGAAGGCGAGCAGGAGGAACTTGGCGGGCTCGGGCTCCCACCGGTCGACCCAGAGGAACCCGGCGACGACGCCGGCCACGGGCACGAGCGCGGCGAGGACACCGATGGTGACGGCGAGGGGCCCGACCCGCGCGGTGGCCAGCCCGAACAGGAACAGGCCGCACAGGGCCACCACGATCAGCCCGAGCACCGGCAGCAGCACGGTGACCCGGCGAGGCCGCCGTCCACGATCAAGTCCCGTCGCGGGCGAGAGGGTTCCGCTCACAGCGGGTCACCCTACGCAAGAGGCCGGGAGGACCGGAATGCCGCCTCAGCTCTCGCGCCCCGCCCGCGCCGAAGCCTCAAGAACGCGTGAGCGCCCCGATGTGGCCTTGGGCGCGGCTCAACACGGCGGCGCGCAGCGCCTCCGTCGAGGGTGGCGGTGGGGGCACGCGCAAGCTGGCCCTCGGTGCCGTCGGATCAGCTCGGCGGCGCGCAGCGCCTCCGTCGAGGGCAGCGGCGGGGCATGGACGGAGCACCCAAGGCCACCTTGGCGCGCCGGGGCTTGGCGTACCCGGTGCCGCTCAGTCCTCCGCGCGCCGCCGGCGGCGGGGCGTCGAGCCCGTGCCGCCGTTGGCCGCCAGCAGTTCGCTCACCGAGCGGCCCGCCGCATGGGATCCGCTGCCCGGGGCCGGTTCCGGGGCCGCTCGGTGGCCGTTGCGGGCTCCGTTGTGGCCGTTGCCGTTCTGCTGCTGCTCGACGTCCGCCGGGTCCACCGGGGCCATGCCCCGGCGGGACATCGAGGCCCGCTCCGCGACCATGCCTTCCCAGGCCGGGGGCTCGCCGTCCGGACGGCGGCGGCGGCCGCCACCCGGGGGCTCCGGCGCCGGCGGCACCACCGGCAGCTGCTGCGATTCCTCCGGCTTGCGACGGCGGCCGCCGGAGCGGCCCTGGAAGTTGCGGACCGACTCCGGCAACGTCGGGTTCGCCATCGGCGGCTCGGCCTTGGCGGCCTCCGCCGGCGCCCGGTGCGAACCACCGTGCGAACCACCGTGGCGGGACGGCGGCTCCTCCAGGATCGGCGACATGTCGGCCCGCGAGAACTGCTCCAGCCGCGACGGGCGGCGGCTGTCGGCCGCCGGGACCGGCGTGGTCGGCGGCACCACCGGGGGCAGGTCCGTGCGCGACGGCTGCCGCGGCGACGGGTTGTTGCTCGGCACCGGCGTCGTCGGGGGGACCACCGGCGGGATGTCGGTGCGGGACGCCGCGGCGTCCCGCGGCATCGGCGGCTTCGGTTCGGGCGGCTTCGGCCGGTTGGGCCGCTGGCGCTCGGCGAAGTCGTCGCGGTTCTGGAAGGCCGCGCTGAGGTCCTTGACCGGCCGGATGTCCGAACGCGACATCTCGGACGGCTTCGGCGGCGGCACGTTGGCCGCCGGACGCCCCGGCACCGGCCGCGGCGGCTCGGGCGCCTTGCGGGGCTCGGGCCGCGCACCGTTCGGCTGCCCGCCGACGCGCGGAAGGTCCGACCGGGACATCTCGACGCGCGGGATGTCCGACCGCGAAGCTTCGGCCCGCGGGACGTTCGGCCGCGGCATCTCCATCCGCGGGATATCGGGCCGCGACATCTCGACCCGCGGAATGTCCGGGCGCGACATCTCCACGCGGGGGATGTCCGGCCTGGACATTTCGACCCGAGGGATGTCCGGACGCGACATCTCAACCCGCGGAATGTCCGAACGCGACGGTTCAGCCCGCGGGACGTTCGGCCGCGGCATCTCGACCCGCGGAATGTCCGAACGCGACGCTTCGGCCCGCGAGACGTTCGGACGCGGGGCCTCGGGCCGCGGCATGTCCGGCCGCGGCGCCTCGACACGCGGGAGGTCCGGACGCGACATCTCGACACGCGGGATGTCCGGTCGCGACATCTCCACCCGCGGGATATCGGGCCGCGACATCTCCACGCGCGGGATGTCGGGCCGCGACATCTCCACGGGCCGGATGTCCGATCGCGACATCTCGGCCCGGCGAGCGGGCGGCGGCTCGGGGCGGCGGATCTCCGTCTGCGGCTCCTGCGGGCGGCGGATCTCGGTCTTCGGCTCCTGCGGACGCCGGATCTCGGTCTTGGGGTCGGGCCGTGGCACGTCCCGGCGCGTCGGCTCGGCGGCGGCCTCAGGACGGCGCTCGGGCTGCATCGCGACTTCTTCCTGCTTCGGCAGCCGCATCGGCTGCGATTCGGCCTGGCGACGCGCCGCTTCGGCCCGCAGTTCGGCGGCCTTCAGCTCGCGCTGCGCGGCGTTCAGCGCCGGGTCGACCGGCGGCACCGGCGGACGGCGCTCGCTCAGCGGCTTCGGCCGGGCCATCTGCTGGGTGCTCTGCACGGAGACGTTCGCCGGCGTCTTCGGGACCGGCTTGCCGCCGAAGCCCTTGCCCTTGCCGAGGCCCTTGCCGTTCGCGGGCTTCCCGTTGGAGGCCTTGCGGCGGCGCTCGTCGAGGACGCGGTCGATCAGCTCGGTCGGCCGCTCGCCGCCCTCGACCACCGGCTTCTTCCCGGCCATCAGCTGAGCGGGCTTCTTCTTCGGCGCGCTGTCGGGAATCATGCGGTTCTCGTCGGACAGCTTGCGCATCCGGGTGGCCTGCGCGGTCAGCGCGACGCGTTCGAGCAGCACCTCGCCGCCGAACAGCGACTGGAGGCTGTCGCGCAGCGCGGACACCTCGGCGCGCAGCGCCTCCAGCTCCTCGCGGCCCTTGGAGTCGGCCGCGGTGCGGTTCTCCGCCTCCATCTCCAGCTCGTACTCGCGCCGGGCCGCGATCTCGCGTTCCAGCTCCAGTTCGTACACAGCCTGCGCCTCGGCGACCGCGTCCTCGCTCTGTGCCGCGCTCTTGCGGTACTTCACGGCGAGAAAAGCGCCGATCAGGGCGGCCCAGAGGGCCGCGACGATCCCGAGCCGGAGATAGCGGAGATCGTCGCTGAGCACCAGTGCGAGGGTGGCTCCGATGGCGAGGACAAAGCCGACAACGAGCCACGGCCTGCCCAAGAGGCGGCCGCGCGAGTCGTCACCCACGCCGGTCATGACTGACACCGTACCTGCTCGTAATCCGAACGAGACCTACTCGGTCCAGCGAGCGGTGGGATTCCAGCGCTAACCGGTCGTCCCGCGGGTGCGCTCACGATCGTGGTCTTGGGGGGTCCGGCAACAGTGTTCGAGCCACAAAGCCGCTGCTACCAGGGCCGCGGCGGACACCACGCCGACCAACGCGGCGCGCGTGTCGAGCACCGCGGCGACGAGTTCGTCACGTCTGGGAAAAAGATAGGCGAGCGCCGCGAGCCAGGCGCCGGCCATGAACGCTCCGGCGAGTGACGAAGCCTTGGCCAGGGCCACCGATCGGGCGACCCCGATCGCGCTGACGACCCGGCCGTTCTTGATGCGCGACCGGACCGAGAAGGCGAGCACGACCTCGATCACGGCCAGCACGGCGAAGGTGACGCCGGCGAGCAGGGGCAGCTGCGGCAGCGAGCCGTAGGCGGTCTGGAAGAGCAGGTAGCCGAGGCCCAGGCCGAGCAGCCCGGCGATCACGAGGTCGCGAGGCCGGGTGAAGTGCATGGCTCAACCGTACCGTGCAAGGGTTGACTCTCCACCGACTGGAGAGTTCATCATGCGTTTTGTGGGCACCACCGCGACCTTCACCATCGGCGAGCTGTCCCGGCGGACCGGCCTGCCGGTCAAGACCATCCGCTTCTACTCGGACGAAGGCCTCCTGCCGCCGACCGAGCGGACCGACGCCGGCTACCGGCTCTACGACGCGGCGGCGATGGCCCGCCTGGAGCTGGTCCGCACGCTGCGGGAGCTGGGTCTCGGCCTCGCCGACGTCTCCGCCGCCCTGACGCAGTCGACGACCGTCGGCGAGCTGGCGGTCCGGCACGTCGAGGCGCTCGACGAGCAGATCCGGCGGCTGCGGCTGCGCCGGGCGGTGCTGCGCGCGGTGGCCAAGCGCAATTCCGAACTGGAGGAAGTGAACCTGATGAACCGTCTCGCGTCGATGTCCGACGAGGAGCGCAAGCGGCTGGTCGACGAGTTCTGGGACGAAATGGTCGCCGGGCTCGACATCGACCAGGAGTTCTACCGCCGGATGCGCGCCGGGAAGCCGGAGCTGCCCGACGACCCGACGCCCGAGCAGCTCGAGGCCTGGATCGAGTTCGCCGAGCTGGTCCAGGACCCGGAGTTCCGGGCCTTGATCCGCAAGATGAGCGAAACCCAGGCCAAGCAGATCGAGGACGGCGAGTTCCAGCAGCCGGCGGAGGCCTGGCGAACCCATTGGAACGAGTGGATCGCGCGCGCTCAGGAGGCCCTCGAAGCCGCAGAAACCCCGACGTCCGAGCGGGGGCAAGCGCTTGCGGCCGACATCGCGGCGGCCTCCGCGCGACCAGACCAGGACGCGGGTTCGGCCGAGTTCCGCCGCGAGCTGGCGGACCGCTTCGCCGCCAGCGGCGACCCGCGCGCCGAGCGCTACTGGCAGCTGCTGGCCATCATCAACGACTGGCCCCCGGTCCCGACCACGCAGCCCGCGGTCGGTTTCATGATCGCGGCGCTGCGCGGCTGACCGCACCGGAACGGCAGTTCGGCGACGGACCGGCGGTGATCGGTAACGGTCACCGCCGGTTCACCGATGAGTCACGTTTCCGGCCGTTGAAACCGCGGCCATCCCGCCTCGCGGCACGGGCACCGGCTTGGCCTTTTGGCGCCCGCCGCGCGACGGCTTTCCGGCCGCCGCCGCGGGCTCCGGCCGCGTGGCTCCGGCCAGCGGGCCGCCGCTCGTTCCCGCCGTCGCGCCCCCCGCTCGGCTCTTTCCGGTCATCGGCCGCTCGGGGGACCCCCGGTTTCAACGTTACTCGTGAGGACCGACAATTCCGGGCCCGCGCACCCCAGTTGTCCACAGGGTTCTCGCGGTGTCCACAGGTCTTGTCCCCAGGCCGCCCCGGCTTGGTCCGGCGTCAGCGCAGGGCGAGGTCCGTCCGGCGGACCGTTGCCACTTCGTCCGCGGGGCGAGCGGCGAGCAGCGCCGCGATCGGGCCGTGGCCCGGCAGGATTGCGTCCGGCTCGATCTCCGCCCATGGCACCAGCACGCTCGCGCGGTCCGGTGTGCCCGGGTGCGGCAGCAGCAGCTCCGGGTCCTCGGACGTCACGCCGTCCACCGTGACCACGTCGACGTCCAGCGTCCGCGGGCCCCAGCGCAGCTCGCGCACCCGGCCCGCCGCCTGCTCGGCGGCCTGACCCGTGCGCAGCCACGCCCAGTGGTCGCGCGCCGGGTCGTCGACCACGCACACCGCGTTGAGGAAGTCCGGCTGGTCCTCGACGCCCCACGCCTTGGTCTCGTACACGCTCGACACCGCGACCAGCGCCGGCCGAAGCGCGTCGAGTGCCGACTGGAGGAACCCGAGGCGGTCGCCGAGGTTCGAGCCCAGCGACAGCACCGCGCGGCTCACCGGTCGCGCCGGACCGTGACAGCCACGTCGTCGAACGTCAGAGGGATCGGTGCCGACGGCTTGTGCACCGTCACCTCGACCGCGCTCAGGCGCTCGTCGCGCAGCACCTCGTCGGCGATCCTGCCCGCGACGCTCTCGATGAGGTCGTACGGCTCGCCCGCGACGATCCCGGCCGCCAGCTCGGCCAGCTCGCCGTAGTGCAGGGTCTTCGTCAGGTCGTCCGACGCGGCGGCCGGGCCGAGGTCCAGCCACACCGTGACGTCGACGACGAACTCCTGGCCGTCGCGCTTCTCGTGCTCGAACACGCCGTGGCGCCCGAACACGCGCAGGCCGGTCAGCGTGATCCGGTCAGCCATCCGTCCTCCAAGCGGCCGCCACCGCGACCGCGTCCAGCGAAGCCCCGACCTCGTGCACGCGCACGCCCCACGCCCCGGCCGCCGCGGCGAGCGCGGAAATCGCCGCGGTGGCGTCCTCCCGGCCGTCCGGCGGACGCGGTGTGCCGTCCTTTTCGGACAGAAGGCGGCCGAGGAACCTCTTGCGCGAGGCGCCGACGAGCACCGGGAAACCGAGCGAACGCAACGAGGCCAGGCCGCGCAGCAACGCCCAGTCGTGCTCGGCGTTCTTCGCGAACCCGAGCCCGGGGTCCAGCACGATGGCGCTCTCCGCCACGCCGGCCGCGAGCGCCGCGTCCACTCTGGACCGCAACTCGGCCCGCACGTCCGCCACGACGTCCCCGTACTCGGCGAGCGACTGCATGTCCTTGCTGTGCCCGCGCCAGTGCATCAGCACCCACGGCACGCCGGCCTCGGCCGCGACGCGCGCCATGTCCGGATCGGCCAGCCCACCGGAGACGTCGTTGATGACGTGCGCACCGGCGTCGAGCGCCGCGGCGGCGACGGCCGCGCGGGTGGTGTCGACCGACAGCGCCATCCCTTCGGCGGCGAGCGTCTTGATCACCGGCAGGATGCGCTGCAGTTCGGTGTCGGCGTCCACCCGGGACGCCCCCGGCCGCGTCGATTCACCGCCGACGTCGATCAGGTCGGCGCCGCGCGCCCACATCGCGCGGCCGTGCTCGAGCGCCTGGTCGAGCCCGAGGTACCGGCCACCGTCCGAAAAGGAATCGGGCGTCACGTTCAGCACGCCCATCACGACGCACCGGCCGGGCGCGGGAAGCCCCACGTTCACCGGCGCGCCCTGATGAGGTCGAGCGCCTCCGCCCGGGACGACGGCGAGGTCTTCAGCTGCCCGCGGACAGCCGAGGTGGTCGTGCGGGCGCCCGGCTTGCGGACGCCGCGCATGGCCATGCAGAGGTGCTCGGCCTCGATCACCACGATGACGCCCCGCGGTTCGAGCTTCCGCACGATCGCGTCGGCGACCTGGGAGGTGAGGCGCTCCTGGACCTGGGGACGCTTGGCGTAGAGGTCGACTAAGCGAGCGAGCTTGGAGAGCCCGGTGACCTTCCCGCCGGCGTTCGGGATGTACCCGACGTGCGCGACGCCGTGGAAGGGCACCAGGTGGTGTTCACACTGGCTGAACATCGGGATGTCCGTGACCAGCACCAGCTCTTCGTGGGCCTCGTCGAACGTGCGGTCCAGCACCGAGTCCGGCTCGGTGTAGAGCCCCGCGAACATCTCTTTGTACGCGCGGGCGACCCGGGCGGGCGTGTCCTTGAGACCGTCCCGCTCCGGGTCTTCGCCGCACGCCAAGAGGAGCTCGCGGATCGCCTTCTCCGCCCGGTCGTGGTCGAAGACCGGGCGGTCGGCGTCACTGAGGCTTTTCTGGTCCATCCACGTCACGACGCTCCCCCTCGCTCTGCTGGTTGCCGGCTTGGTCGGCGAACCAGCCGTGCTCACGAGGGCGTTCTTCACCGCCGGGCCGCCACGACTGGCCCGGCTGACCGCCCGGCGAGGTCGCGGGCGTCCAGCCCGGAGGGGCACCGTAGTTCGGCGGGCCGCTCTGGCCCACCGGACCGCCCGGCTGGCCGCCGTAGGCCTGCGGCCAGTGGGCCGAGCCGTTGGCGCCACCGTTCGGGCCGCCGTAGGGACGGCCGCCGTTCGGGTAGGCGCCCGGCTGCGGCGGGGCGTACGGGTTCGCGTTGGGGTCGACCGGCGACGGGTACGGCGGACCGCCCGGCAGGTCGCCCGCGCCCTGGGCGGTGCCGACCGGGGTCGGCTCCGGCTTCAGGACCGGCTTCTCCTTCTCCGGCGGCGGCCACGGCTCGCCGCGCTCCATCGCCAGCTCGCCCGGGGTCTTGATCGGCGGCTTGTCCGACGGCGTCCGCTCACCGAACTCGTTGAACACGGTGATGTGCGGGCGCTTCTCGACCGTCGCGAAGATCCGCTCCAGGTCCTTGCGGGTCAGCGTCTCCTTCTCGAGGAGCTCGATGACCAGCTCGTCGAGCACGTCGCGGTAGGTGTTGAGCACGTGCCACGCCTCGGTGTGCGCGGTCTCGATGAGCTTGCGCACCTCCTCGTCGATCTCGTGCGCCACCTCGAGCGAGTAGTCCGCCTGCCGCCCGGCCGAGCGGCCGAGGAACGGGTCGCCCTGTTCCTGGCCGTACTTGACCGCGCCGAGCCGGGCGCTCATGCCGTACTCGGTGACCATCGCGCGGGCGATCTTCGTCGCCTGCTCGATGTCCGACGAGGCGCCGGTGGTGGGCTCGTGGAAGACGAGCTCCTCCGCCGTGCGGCCACCCATCGCGAAGACCAGCCGCCCGATCATCTCGGAGCGGGTCATCAGGTCCTTGTCGTCTTCCGGGACGAGCAGCGCGTGCCCGCCCGTCCGGCCGCGCGGCAGGATCGTCAGCTTGTAGACCGGTTCGATGTCCGGCATCGCCCACGCGGCGAGCGCGTGCCCGCCCTCGTGGTAGGCCGTGATCTTCTTCTCCTTCTCGGAGATGATCCGGCTCTTGCGGGCGGGGCCGCCGACCACGCGGTCGACGGACTCCTCGAGTTCGACGTCGCTGATCACGTGCCCGTTCTTGCGGGCGGTGAGCAGCGCGGCCTCGTTCAGCACGTTCGCCAGGTCGGCGCCGGACATGCCGACGGTCCGCTTGGCCAGGCTGCCCAGGTCGGTGCCCTGCGCGATCGGCTTGCCCTTGGCGTGCACCTCGAGGATCGCGCGACGGCCGCGCATGTCGGGCGCCGAGACCGGGATCTGCCGGTCGAAGCGGCCCGGGCGCAGCAGCGCCGGGTCCAGGATGTCGGGCCGGTTCGTCGCCGCGATCAGGATGATCCCACCGCGGGCGTCGAAGCCGTCCATCTCGACGAGCAGCTGGTTCAGCGTCTGCTCGCGCTCGTCGTGACCGCCGCCGAGGCCGGCGCCGCGCTGGCGGCCGACCGCGTCGATCTCGTCGACGAAGATGATGCACGGCGCGTTCTGCTTGGCCTGCTCGAACAGGTCACGCACCCGCGAGGCACCGACACCGACGAACATCTCGACGAAGTCCGAGCCGGAGATCGTGTAGAACGGCACGCCCGCCTCGCCGGCGACGGCCCTGGCCAGCAGCGTCTTACCGGTACCGGGCGGCCCGTAGAGCAGCACGCCCTTCGGGATCTTCGCCCCGAGTGCCTGGTAGCGCGCCGGGTTCTGCAGGAAGTCCTTGATCTCGTACAGCTCTTCGACGGCCTCGTCGGCACCCGCGACGTCCCCGAAGGTCGTCTTGGGCATGTCCTTGTTCAGCTGCTTGGCCTTGGACTTGCCGAAGTTGAGGACGCGGTTGCCGCCACCCTGGGCGTTGTTCATCATCCACATCAGCAGGCCCAGGACGAGGGCGAGCGGGATGGCGAAGATGAGGATCTGCGTCAGCACGCCCTGCTGGGTCACCTTGGTGGTGAACTTGATCGGCGGGGCGCCCGCCTTCGCCGCGATCAACGAGTCGTAGATCGGGCGGGTGGCGTCCGCCGGGTACTGCGAAATGATCTGGGTGACCTGCTGGCCGTCGACGTCGATGGGCTTGGTCAGCAGCAGCTTGAGCTGCTGTTCCTTGTCCTCGAGGCTGGCTTCCTTGACGTTGTTCGAGGTGATCTGGGAGTTCGCCACCGAGATGGGTGCCTGGGTGTACCCACGATCACTGTCGAAGATCGTGTTGTACGCGAACAACGCCAGCAACCCCGCGACGATCCACAGCAGTGGGTTCCTGAGCACGCTCTTCCGGTTCATACGACTCGGCCCTGGTGGCCTCGACCCTCCCTGGTTGGGCGGCTCCTGTGATACCCGCCATCACGATCTTGACAACCCGTGGTGCCTGGACACCTGCTCATCAGGGTACCGTCCGCTGCCGCGTTCATCCCCTGTGAGCCTCTCGCAGGTCAACGGGCGATACCGCGCCGGGGTTCCCGACCGGTGTCCACACGTCGACGCTATCGCGTGCCGTCCGACACACTGCTCACCATCTCGCCCAGCCGGGTGCGCAGCGTGGCCGGGTCCGCGGGAGCCACGGTGACCCACTCGCGCCCGTCCGTACCTGCGCGGGAGAGGCTCAGGTAGCGCCCGGTCGCGGTGTCGAACCAGGCCAGCACGCGGGACCGTTGCTTGGCCCCGACCTGCGAACGGCTGTTCGCTGCCAGCTGACCGCCCCGCTGCCGGGGCTGGCCGGCGATGCGTCCGTAGGCCTCGCGCGGGTCGGCCGTGAGGCGTTCGCTCAGCGGTGTCCGGCGCGTCCTGCCCCGGCGCCTGTCTTCTTCCTCACCCGACGACGGCAGTGGCACCGGCACCCGGATCGGCGCGGTGCGCAGGGCGTCGTCCAGCGGAAGTGTGACCGACGCCTCGCTGCCGCGCGGCCCGGCGGGCAGCACCCCGATGACGGCGGAGACGAGACCGTCCGGCGGGACGTCCCGCAGCCAGATGCCATCGGCGTCCTGGACCGCGAGCACGCCCTTGGTGTCGTCGGCCGCCGCGAGGACGCCGACCGTCGGGGCCTCGAACTGCGGGATGTGCAGCGCGTCGATGCTCAGCGGGGCGAAGGCCAGCAGGTGCAAGGCATCTTCGATCGGCGGCGCGAGCCTGCCGCGTGGTTCGCGGATACCGCGCGCCTTGAGTTCGACGTCGACGCGGTGACGCAGCGACACGCGCTCGTTCTCGGTCGCGCCGTGCGACCGGACGATCAGCGGGTACGGCAGCTCCCCGACCCGCGCCGACTCCCACAGGAAGTCGAACGCCATTGGTGTGAAGAACTCTTGCATCATTACTCTCCCGGATCGGACTCTTGCCCAGCGTAGCCCGCGGCACCGACAAAACCGGACCGGTCCGGAGGCGAGCTGGGCACGTCCGGAGAACCCGGGCTCAGACCGCGCTGGTCGTCGCGGCGCCGGCGAGCATCTCGCCGAGGCGGTGGCGCAGCGTGGCGGCGTCGGCCGGGGCGATCGTGATCCAGTCCCGGCCGTCGTGGCCGCGGGTGGCCTGGGTGAAGTAGCGGCCGGTCTCGGTGTCGAACCAGCCCAGGACCGGTGTGCGGGTGCGCCCGCCCACCCGGGTGCGCGCGTTGGCGCCGATCTGGCCGCCGCGCAGCCGCGGCTGGGCCTGCAGCCGGGCCAGCGCCTTGCGGTCCTCGTCGGCCGACGAGCGCTCGTCGCCGTTGCCGCGGCGCTGCAGGAAATCGCCACTGGTCAGCTGCTCCAGCGGCACCGTGATCGACTTTTCGGTCCCGCGCGGGCCACCGGGCAGCAGCGAGACGATCGCGCTCGCGAGCCCGTCGGCCGGGCACGGCTGCAGGTGCAGGCCGCGGGTGTCCTGCACGGCCAGCAGGCCCTGGCCGCCCAGCACGCCGGCGAGCGCGAGCAGCGCCTGGGCGCCCGGGGCGATCAGCTGAATGGCGTCCAGGCTCAGCTCGGGGGCGGCCAGCACGCCGAAGTAGTCCTCGACGTGCGGCTCGGGCCGGCCGCGGCCGTCGGCGAGACCGCGCGCGGTGAGCCCCTCCAACGTGCGGCGGCGCAGCAGCGCCCGCTCGTCGACGGTCGCGCCGTGCGAAGGGATCTTGAACGGGTACGGCAGCTCGCCCAGCCCGGCCGACTCCCACAGGAAGTCCACCTCGACCGGGGTGAGCAGCTCAGCGTTCGGCATCGAGCCACCCCCAGGAGAAACCGGGCCGGGCACGCCGTGTGCGTGCCCGGCCCGAACGGATCAGCGGTCTTCGTCGTCCTCGGACCACGCGCCGATGACCGGCGGCGGGGTCGCCTGGTTCGCACCGAAGGCCTCGTCCGGGTCCGCCTCGATGAGGAAGGAGGCGTGCGTGTGCTCTTCGTCCTGCTCGCCCTGGGCACCCTGCGGGGCCATGCCGCCCATGCCCGGGTTCATCGGCGGCGGGGTCTGCCCGCCGATGGTGCCCGCGGACGAAACGACGCCCTGCTGCGGAGCCTGGGCCGACGCCGCGCTCTGGCCCTGGCCATCGGCCGACGCCAGGGTCGTTTCGTTCTCGGACTTCTTCGCGCCGGACTTGCTGCCCGCACCGAGGGCCCGCGACGCCAGCGCGCCGAGGCCGCCGGCCGCCCCGCCCAGGCCGAGGCCCATGCCGATCTTGCCGAGCGGGTTGCTGCCACCCGACTGCCCGCCGCCCGGGGCGACGTGGCCCGCGCCGGTGGCGGTGCCCGCTCCCGGGGTGACCGAGCCGCCGGCGCCGTCGCTGCCGAGCGTGGCCGCGTCCGCGCCGAAGCCGGCGCCCGGGACGCCGCCGTGGCCGCCGTTCGGGCCGACCCCGGCGTGCTGCGCGCCGAACGCGCCGCCGTGACCGCTGAAGCCCGCGCCGCCGGAGGCGAAGACCGCGCCGCCCGCGCCCGGCAGGCTGTCCACCGAGCCCATGTTGCCGACGCTGTTCACCGCGTTGAACGAGATGGAGTTGTGCGACGCCGTCGGCTGCATGCCGAGCGACTCCGGGCCGAAGCTCGGGGTCGAGCTGTCGATCTCGCTCATCGTCTGCGTGTAGGCGTTGAACATCGCGACCTGCTGCGCCTTGACGTCGTTGGCCGCGTCGTACTGGACCTTCTGGTCGTCCGTCAGCGTCGCCGGGCCGCCGGCCAGCGCCAGCGCCATGGCCATGTTCGGGTCGAAGTCCACGGGCTTCGGCATCTGCTTGACCTGCGCGGCCGCCGCGGACTGCCGGTAGAGCCGGTCGGACATCGTGTGCGCGGCCTCGGAGGCCTGCGAACCGGAGTTCGCGATCGCCACGAGCGCGCCCTGCGCACCCGCGGCACCCTTGCCGACCCACGCGTTGCCCAGCTCGGCGATCGCGTTGTAGAGGTGATCCGACGCCTGCTTCAGCTCGGTACCGTGGTGCGCCCACACGTGCCCGGTCGCTTCCGCCGTGCCGGGCTCGTTGTTGTCGCGCGCGGCGTGGTAGAGCTGGTTGCTGTTCTGGGCGTCCCAGTTCGGCGGGTCGGCGATCGCGCGGTCGTCGCCGACGTCGAAGCCGTCGGACCGGCCGCGGGCGCTCTCGACGATGTTCTGCGACGCCGAGTTGTCACCGAGCGGGACGAGCGAGCCCTGATCAGCAGGGCCCGGAGTGGTCTTCGACGGCTGGTCGCTTTGGTTCGGAGCCATGACTTCGAAATCCCCCTCTGGACTCAGACGTTACGGAACGGGTCGGCCGCGGCCTGGTCGATCTCGTGGTACCGGGCCATCGCCGTGACGATGCCCTCTTCGGCGGCGGAGTACTGCTCGAGCAGGTTCTGCAGCGCGGCGGCGTAGGAGTCGCCGCCGCCGTCCGCACGCTGGACGAACTTCGCGGCCATCGCGTGACCGACCGGGTTGTCACCGAGCTGCGGCGGCTGGGCGAGCGTGCCCGCGCCGGCGAGCAGGGCCTCGACCGCGTCCTTGCCCGTGCGGATCTTGTTCAGCACGGTCTGGGCGGCGTCGGGGTCGATTCCGACCTGACCCGCCGCGGCCGCGGCCTTGAAGGCGTTCGCGTCGGCAGCGCTGCTGTTCCCCATCTGCACTCTCTCCCGTTCCCCCGACCCGGTCACCGCGGGCACGATTGGTCTTCGCATAGGTTAACGCACGTGATCAGAGCCTATGACGCAATCCGCGAAGCCCGGGTTCCGCAAATCCGGTAGTTGCGGTGAACGGTCGGTGAACTCCGCCGGTGCACTACGCCGAGTAGACCTTCGGGTCCAGGGTGCCGATGTAGGGCAGGTCCCGGTACCGCTCGGCGTAGTCGAGGCCGTAGCCGACGACGAACTCGTTGGGGATGTCGAAGCCGATGTACTTCACCGGCACGTCGACCTTCACCGCTTCCGGCTTGCGCAGCAGCGAGACGACCTCGAGCGACGCGGGGTTGCGGCTGGCGAGGTTCTTCAGCAGCCACGACAGCGTCAAGCCGGAGTCGACGATGTCCTCGACGATCAGGACGTCCCGGCCCGCGATGTCGCGGTCGAGGTCCTTGAGGATGCGCACGACGCCGGACGACGACGTCGCCGACCCGTAGGAGGACACGGCCATGAATTCCAGCTGCGTCGGCAGCGGCAGCGCACGGGCGAAGTCGGTCATGAACATGACCGCACCCTTCAGGACGCCCACCAGCAGGAGTTCGCCCTGCCCGTTGGCCGGATAGTCGGCGGCGATCTGCTCCGACAACTCCGCGATCTTGTCCTTGATCTGCTGCTCGGTGACGAGCACGGAGGCGATTTCGCCCTCGTACACGGGTCATTCCCCTCGGGTGGTGGGTTGGGAGACGACGCAGAGCCTGCCATGCGCCCGGCGCGCTTCCAAGTTGCCCGGCAACCAGACGCCGCCCTGACCGCGCCACCGGGCGACGAGCGCGTCGACCGCGCGGAGGTGGGCGTCCGTGAGTTCGCGCACGTCCGAAGCCAGCAGCCACCTGCGGAGAACCCGCCGCCGGACCGCCGCGGGCTCCGCCGTGAGGACGCCCACATCCAGCCCATCGGGGCCGCCCGCGCGGGTGAAGATCGCCTCCGCCACTGTGTCCAACGCCTCGTTGTCCTCCCGCAGCTGCGCGGCCGTGCGGGCGAGTGCGGCCGCCACCCCGCCGTTGAGGACGTCCTCCAGGAGCGGCAGGACTTCGGTGCGCAGCCGGACGCGGGTGAAGCGCGGCTCGGCGTTGTGCGGGTCGTCCCACGGCTCGACACCGAGCTCGGCGCACGCCGCCCGGGTGGTGGCCCGGCCGACGGCGAGCAGCGGACGCCCCCACGGCGGATCGTGCGGCCGCATCCCGGCGACGCTGCGCGGACCGGAACCGCGGCCGAGCCCGAGCAGGACCGTTTCGGCCTGGTCGTCGAGGGTGTGGCCGAGCAGCACGAGGCCGTGCCCGGCGAGCGCCCGGTAGCGGGCCTTGCGCGCCGCGGCTTCCGGGCCGCCCGGGCCGGTCACGTCGACCCGGCGCACCTCGGCTTCGTCGGCGCCCAGTGCCTTCGCCGCGGCGGCCGCGTCGGCCGCGACCTTCGCCGAGCCCTCCTGCAGGCCGTGGTCGACGACCAGCGCGCGGACGACGTGCCCGCGGTGGTGCCCGACGTACGCGGCCGCCTCGGCCAGCGCGAGCGAGTCGGCGCCGCCGGAAACCGCGACGCAGAGCTCGGGCGGCGCCTCGGTGCCCTCCAGGAAGGCACGCACAGCCCGGCGGACGGCCGCGACCGCCGGCCCGGTCATCCGTGCAGGCGCCGGACCCACGCCGCCGGGTCGGCGATCTCGGCGCGCGAGGGCAGGGTGTTCGGCGACCGCCAGACGGCGTTGAAGCCGTCCATGCCGACGGCGTCCACGACGTGCTTCGTGAACTTCGCGCCTTCTTCGTACTGACGGATCTTCGCGTCGACGCCGAGCAGCGCGCGCAACAGCCGGTCGAAGACGCCGCCGCCCTTCCGCCGGGCGGTGAACCGCGCGCGGATCCGGTCGACGCTCGGCACGACCTGCGGCCCGACGGCGTCCATGACGTAGTCGGCGTGCCCCTCCAGGAGCGTCGAGAGCGCCAGCAGCCGGTCGAACACCGCGCGTTCCTTCGGTGACTGGAGCAGCTCGGCCAGGTTCAGCTTCGGGCCCTGCTTGATCGCCTCCGGCAGGCGGCCGAACAGGTCGGACAGGCTGTCGGTGCCGCCGCCCGCGAGCCCGGAGACGAGCCGCTCGACCTCGTCGGCGAAGTAGTCGCGCAGCCACTTGACCGCGGTGAACTGGAGCCGGTGGGTGCACTCGTGCAGGCAGACCCAGAGCCGGAAGTCGTGGCCGGGCACGTCCATCGCCTGCTCGGCGGCGACGACGTTCGGCGCCACCAGCAGCAGCGTGCCGGCGCGCTCGGGGCCGCCGAAGGGGTCGTACTGGCCGAGGACCCGGCTCGCGAGGAAGGCGAGCACCAGTCCGGTCTGGACACCGGCACCGCCGGCCAGGATCGGCCCGAGCGGTCCGCCCTGCTGCGGCAGCGCCCGCCCGGTCAGCGCGTCCAGCCCGGCCGCGGCCGACCGCACCCAGCCGGGACGGTCGACGACCTCGCCGGGCAGCAGCGGCAGGTCGAGTCCCAGGTTCGTCAGCTGCCGCACGTGCCCCTCGGCCTCGACGGTCAGCTCGCGCAGGTCGGTCACGGCCTCTTCGGCCCGTTCCCGCGGCACCTGCGGGCCCCCGCGCACCAGCAGCGCGCCGGTCTGCGCGGCGATCGCCCAGTCGACCATGGGCCGGGTCTGCGTTTCCTGACTCACCCTTCCGACGCTACCTGCCCCGGTGCCGGTTTCCGGCCACGATCTTCGTACGGTTCGGCGTCCGCTAGGCGCAGCCGCACTTGCGCAGGCTGGTCGCGAGGGCGTCGAGGGCGTCCCGGCCGGTGTCGGTGTCGGAGCCGGTGGACATGAACGCGAACACCAGCACCCGGCCGTCCTGGTCGAGGACCAGCCCGGCGAGGGTGTTGACCCCGGTGAGCGTGCCGGTCTTGGCCCGCACCCAGCCGCGGCCTGCCTGTGACGCCGCCGTGTCGAACCGCCCGTCCGCGAGGGTGCCCGAGCCACCGGCGACCGGGAGGCCGGCCAGCACCGGGCGCAGCTTCGCCGTGCCCGGGTTTTTGCCCTCCTGCGTCGCCGCGGCCGCCAGCAGCTGGGTCAGCAGCCGCGCCGGGATGCGGTTCAGCGACGAGATGCCGCTGCCGTCGGACAGCGCGACACCCGAGACGTCGAAGCCGTGGTCCTTCAGGACCTTGATGGTCGCCTTGGCGCCGCCGGCGTAACTGGCCTCTTCGCCGTTCGCGAGCGCGACCTGCCGGGCGATCGCCTCGGCGAGGACGTCGTCGGACAGCACCATCAGGTCGGACACCAGCTCCGTCAGCGGGGCCGACTTGACCTCGCCGACCACCTTCGCGTCCTTGGGCGCGGTCGCCTGGCCGCCCGCCGAAGCCCCCAGCTTCGAGGCGATCGACGACGCCAGCGCGGTGCCCGCGTTCGCCGTGCGCTGCGAGTTGTTGTCCTTGGCGTTGATGCGGCCGCCGTCGGCCATCACCGGGGACATCTGCGTCGCGTAGGTCGACGGCGCGTCGCCCGCCGCCCAGCCCGGCGCGGTCGTCGGTCCCTTGAACAGCGTCAGGTCGACCTGCACCTTCTTGACGCCCGGTGCCGCCTTCTTGACCTGCGCGACGAGGTCGTCGACGTGCGCGGCCCCCGGGTACAGCGGGGAGTCCGTGCCCAGCGGCAGGTTGGTGAGCGTCGTGTCGCCGCCACCGACCAGGATCACCGTGCCCGGGTCCGCACCCTGCACGATCTTGGTCGACAGCCGCAGGTTCTGGTCCAGCGAGAGCAGCGCGGCCGCGGACGTGAGCACCTTCGTCGTCGAGGCGGGTGTCACCGGCGTCGACGACCCGTGGTCCCACAGCACGGTCCCGGTCACCGGGTCGGTCACGCTGCCGGTGAGCTGCCCGAGCGCGCTGTTGCCGGCCGCCGAGGCCAGCGCGGACTTGACGCCGTTCGCGGTCGGGGCCGTCCCGGACGTGGCCGGCCCCTGCAGCTGACGCGTGGCCGCGGACGGCGACGGCGGTTCGCCCTTGGGCGCGTTCGGTGCCCACGGCAGGCCCAGCCGGTTCGCCACCTTCGGCGTCGCCGCGGCGACCCCGCCACCGGCGAGCACCAGGAGGACGACCACGACGAGCGCGATCAGCTTGCCCTTGCGCCGCTTCTTCTTCGGCGGCTCCGCCGCGGCCGGCGCTTCGGCCGCGGGTGGCGACGGCGGCTCGGCGGGCGGCTCGGCCCGCTGCTCGGCGCGGGGCTGGTCGCCGCGGAGCTGGGGCTGCTGCTGGAAGACGCCGGGGAACTGGGTGGGCCGCTCGATCCCGACGGTCGCCTCGGCGTCGAACCGCTGCCCGTCGGGTTCGATCCGCTGCGGCCGGGCGAGCGAACCGGCGGACGCCGACGGCACCACCCCGCGCGGCGGCTCCGGCGGCAGCGCGGGACGGCGGTCACCCGGTTCGGCCGGCCGGTCGGCGACGCGATCCTCCCGCAGTTCGAGGCGCTGGCTCCAGGGTGCGGCGGGCTGCTGCTGGGCCGCCGGCTCTTCGCGGCGCTGTCCGGTCTCGCGGTTCAGCTGCTCTTCTCGGCGCTGCTGCTCCTCGCGCCAGTGCTTCAGCTCGTCACGCCACTGTTGCTGCGGCTCCTCGGGCTTCGGCTCCTGCCCGGGCGGGACGTGGCGCTCGATCGGCACCACCGGCACCGGCCCGGACGGCTTCACCTCGATGTACTGGGTGCGCTCCCCGCCCGGCGACGGCGCGGCGGGCTCCGGCTCGGGCTGCTCGACGTACTGGGTGCGCTCCCCGGCCGACGACGGCGCGGCAGGCTCCGGCTCGGGCTGCTCGACCTGGATGTACTGAGTGCTCTGCTCGACGGACTCCGCCGGGGGCTGCTTCGCGGGCGGCGACTGGGCCGCCGGGGCCTGCTGGGCCGCGGGCTGCTGCTTCGGCGCACGGCTGCCCAGGCGGTCGGCGAGGTCCTGCTTGGCCGGGGACGGCGGGGGCGGCGGCTCCTCCTCCACCGGGGCGTTGAGGCCGGGGACCGGCTCGGGCGGCACGTTCGGCGCGAACCACGATCCCTTCGGCGCCTCGCTGCCTGTGACCTTGGGCACGGCGGGGCCGCCCGGCGCGCCCTCCGGCGGGGCCGGCAGGGACATCGGAGTGGTCTCCCGCGCGCCGGACGACGAGCGGTCTTCGTCCGACGAAGGCCACATCGGCTGGTCGTTTTCCGGCACCCACCACTCCTTCTCACCTGCCCCGGGAGGGGCCAAGCTCACATACCGCGTGGCCGACATCGATGCGACCCGCGGCCAGGGCGTAGTCCACACTAGGAGACGTCAAGACAGTCCTGAAGGTTGCCGCCCGCGACGCGGGCATGCCCGAACCCGATAAAGAAGCAGCGAGGACGGCGTGGAGTTCGACGTCACGATCGAAATCCCCAAAGGGGAGCGCAACAAGTACGAGGTCGACCACAAGACCGGCCGCATCAAGCTGGACCGGACCCTGTTCACGGCCACGCAGTACCCGGCCGACTACGGGTTCATCGACGACACCCTCGGGCAGGACGGCGACCCCCTGGACGTGATGGTGCTCGTCCAGGAGCCCACCTTCCCCGGGTGCCTGATCCGCTGCCGCGCGATCGGCATGTTCCGGATGACCGACGAGAAGGGCCCGGACGACAAGGTCATCGCCGTTCCGTCGAACGACCCGCGCCTCGAGCACCTGCGCGACATCCACCACATGAACGAGTTCCACCGCCTGGAGATCCAGCACTTCTTCGAGGTCTACAAGGACCTGGAGCCCGGCAAGAGCGTCGAAGGCTCGTCCTGGGTCGGCCGCACCGAGGCCGAGGCCGAGATCGGCCGGTCGTACGAGCGCGAGACCGACCGCCTGGCCAAGGAGAAGGCCAACGGCGGCGCGGCCCACTAGCCCGCACGCGAAAAGGCCCCCCGGGAAGCTTCCCGGGGGGCCTTTTTCACGCGATCAGTGCGCCAGGGCGAGTGCCGGAGCGTCCGCCTCGGCCTCCGCGCGCTGCTCCATGGCCGACTTGTCCGACAGCGGCTTCTCCTTGAGGAACCACACCAGCGCGAAGCCGACGGCCAGCACGATCCCGCCGACCAGGAACACCGTGCTCATCGACTCGGCGAAGCCCTGCAGGATCGGCCGGGCCAGCGTCGGGTCGAGCGTCGACAGGAACGACGTGTCGTTGACGTCGAGGCCGCTCTGCATCTGCTTCGCGAACTCCGGGTGCTGCGCCAGCGCCGCCGTGTAGGCCGGCGTGGTCATCGCCGAGCGGATGGCGTTCGCGATCCGGTCGCCGACCGTGCCGAACAGGATCGACAGGAACACCGCGGTGCCCGCCGTGCCGCCGATCTGCCGGAAGAACGTCGCCGCCGAGGTGGCGACGCCGATGTCCTGCGGGCGGACGTCGTTGGTCGCGGCCAGCACCAGCGTCTGCATCGAGGCGCCGAGGCCGAGGCCGATCACGAAGGCGATCACCATGACCAGGGCCAGCGAGGTGTCGACGGTGATCGTCGACAGCGCGAACAGCGCCGCCGCCATCAGGCCGACCCCGGCCACCGCGAACATCTTGTACCGGCCGGTCCGGGAGATCACCACGCCGCTGCCGAGGCTGGCGAGCATGATGCCGAGGGTCAGCGGGAGCATCTGCAGGCCGGCCTGGGTCGGCGTCGCGCCCTTGACGATCTGCAGGTACAGCGGCAGCGACATCATCGCGCCGAACATCCCGGCACCCTGCACGACGGTGACGATCGTCGACATCCGGAACACCGGCCGGTTGAACAGGCGCAGCGGCAGCAGGGCTGCGTCGCCCATCCGGCGTTCGATCCAGACGAACGCGGCCACGCCCAGCCCGCCGACGACGTACATCGCGATCGAAGCGGCGGAGCCCCAGCCCCACTCGCGGCCCTGCTCGGCGACGATCAGCAGCGGCACCAGGCCGGTGGCCAGCGCCACGGCACCCCAGTAGTCGACCTTCTGGTCCACGCGGGTGTGCGGGAAGTTCAGCACCTTGGTGACGACGACCAGCGCGGCGAGCGCGATCGGGACGTTGACCAGGAAGACCCAGCGCCAGCCGGTGATGCCGGCGAAGGTGTCGATACCGGCGAAGAACCCGCCGACGACCGGGCCGGCGACGCTCGAGATGCCGAACACCGCCATGAAGTAGCCCTGGTACTTGCTGCGCTCACGCGGCGCGGTGATGTCGGTGATGATGGCCAGGGCGAGGGACATCAGGCCACCGGCACCCAGGCCCTGGAAGGCGCGGAACGCGGCGAGTTCGTACATCGACGTCGCCATGCCGCTGGCCAGCGAGCCGACGAGGAACAGCGAGATCGCCGTCAGGTACATGGGCTTGCGGCCGTAGAGGTCGGACAGCTTGCCGTACAGCGGCGTCGAGAGCGTGGCGGTGATGAGGTAGGCGGTGGTGGCCCAGGCCTGCAGGGACAGGCCGTGGAGCTCGTCGGCGATGGTGCGCATCGAGCTCGACACGATGGTCTGGTCGAGTGCGGCGAGGAACATGCCGAGCATCAGCCCGGACAGCACGGTCAGGATCTGGCGATGGGTCAGTTTGCCGTTCGTGGCGGCTGCTCCTTCCGCCGTGGTGGTGTCGCTCATGGTGGTCTCCCTCGGAAAGTCTCCGGCGCAGTTGCTTGCACCTCTCAACTACTTGCTTGAGCCAAGTATTCCTCGGACGCTTGTATCGTGCAATCAAATTTTCTGTGACCCCGGTCTCCCACCGCGCTTGACCGCTCCGGCAACCACGGTGACCTCGGCGGAGGGGACGTCGAGGCTGGTGACGAAGGCGTAGAGATCGCTCAGATCCCGGCACCAGACAGCGGCCATCAGGTTCGTGACACCGGTCGTGGCGAGGGTGCCGTGGACCATCGGGTGGCTCGCGAGCGCTTGTCCGACGTCGTCGAGCCTGCCGGGCGGGACGGTCATCCAGACGTTCGCGTCGACCTCGAGGCCCAGCGCACGGACGTCGATGTTCGCGTAGGTGCGGAGGCGCCCGGCCGCGGTCAGCCGGTCGAGGCGACGGCGGACGGTGGATTCCGGCGCTTCCGCGACCAGGTCGCCGGGGCCCAGCCGGGCGTCGGCGGCGAGCCGGTTCAGCAGCCGCCGGTCGAGTTCGTCGAGCGGCACGTCCTCGCCGGGTGGCGGCGGAGTCAGCGCGGCGACCTCGCCGGCGGTGAGCAGGCCGGTTCGCCACCGGGTCGCGTCGGAGAACACGTGCAGGATCGAGTGCGCGCGCAGCTCGGTGACCGCGGACGTCGACGGCAAGGCGTCGTGCACCAGCCGCCCGTCGAGACCGCCGAGCGCGACGGCGCTGATCTCTTCGCCGCCGGCGAGGATGTCGACGAAGAGGACGTCGTCGCGCTTCGCGAGCGCGTCGGCGATCACCGATGTCCGGCCGCGAAGCACCTTCACCCGCAGAAGCAGCGCGCCACGCAAGCCGTGTGCGGGATTCGGAACGCAGACCACGCTCAACCGGCCGTCGGCCTTGAGCCGCGCGATCACGCGAGTGACCGTGCGCGGCGAGAGATCGAGGACCTCGGCGATCCGACCGGGCCCGGCGCGGCCGTCCACCTGCAGCGCGGAGACGACTCGCTGTTCGATTTCCGTCAAAAGAGGCACTTCGAAGTCCGGTTTCGCTCGACTCGACGCCCGGGAGTACTTTCCGGCGCCAACGGAGCCTAATCCTGGCCTCATGCTGAAATCCGTGATCGACATCGTGGAAACCCTGGCCGCCGGCGTCCGCGCCCCGGAGCGGCCGCCCGCCACCTTCGAAGAACTCGCCTCGGTGTTCGGGGCGATCGACGACCCGCTGGCCGCGAGCCTCCGCGCCGCGCTCACCGGGATCCGGCCCGGAGCGGCGTGGGCGGACGAGTTCGACGACCTGCCCGGCGGCGAAGTCTGGGTGGTGGACGCCCTCGACGGCGCCGTCCAGCTCCTCCAGGGCCTGCCGCAGTACTGCCTCACCGTGACGCTGGTGCGCGACGGCGAACCGGAGCTCGCCGTGCTGCACTCGCCGTGGCTGAAGGAGACCTACGCGGCCCGGAGAGGCGAGGGCGCGCACCGGAACGGCACACCCGTCGAACCCTCGCGGAAGAAGAGCCTGGACGCGGTCATCGCGGCGACCAGCCAACCGCCGTTCGTCGCGAAGCAGCCCGGGGTCGCGGAAGCGGCCGGGCGGTCGCTGACCGCGATGCTCGGACAGGTCGCTGCCGTGCGGAACCTCGGGCCGACGTCCTGGCAGGTCGCCGACGTCGCCGCCGGGCGGCTGGACCTCTTCTGGCAGTACGGCCGCGACGCGGCCAACCTGGCCGGCGCCGCCCTGATCGCGCGGGAGGCCGGCGCGGTGGTCACCACCGCCGACGGCGCCCCGTGGACGCCGTCGGCGGGCAGCTTCCTCGCCGCCGCGCCGGGACTGCACGCGACGGCCGTCGAAATCCTGCGTCAGGCGGAGTAGCCCGGGATCGGGAACGGCGCCAGGAACTCGCGGATCTCCGCGGCGATCGCGTCCAGCGCGGCCTCCTCGGAAGCCGCGGCCGCCGTCACCGTGCGGTCGATCCACTCCGCCACCTGGACCTGGTGCTCCGGCCGCAGACCGCGCGTCGTGATCGCGGACGTGCCGAGCCGGATGCCGGACGGGTCGAAGGGCTTGCGCGGGTCGAACGGCACCGTGTTGTAGTTCAGCTCGATGCCCGCGCGGTCGAGGGCCTGCGCGGCCGGCTTGCCCGCGACACCCTTGTTCGTCAGGTCGATCAGCAGCAGGTGGTTGTCGGTGCCACCGGACACGAGGTCGTAACCGCAGGCCAGCAGCGCGTCGGCCAGCGCGCGGGCGTTCGCGACGACGGTGTGGGCGTAGTCGCTGAACGACGGCTGCTGGGCCTCACCCAGCGCGACCGCGATCGCCGCGGTCGTGTGGTTGTGCGGGCCGCCCTGCAGCCCCGGGAACACCGCCTTGTCGACGGCCTTGGCGTGGTCGGCGTCGGAAAGGATCATCGCGCCGCGCGGGCCGCGCAGGGTCTTGTGCGTGGTCGTCGTGATCACCTGCGCGTGCCCGACCGGCGACGGGTGCGCGCCGCCCGCGATCAGGCCGGCGATGTGCGCGATGTCGGCGACGAGGACCGCGTCCACCTCGGCGGCGATCTCGGCGAACGCCGGGAAGTCGATGGTGCGCGGGATCGCCGTCCCGCCGGCGAAGATCAGCTTCGGTCGGTGCTGCCGGGCGAGGTCGCGCACCTGGTCGAGGTCGACGCGGCCGGTCTCCTTCGCGACGCCGTAGCGCACCGGCGTGAACCACTTGCCGGTGGCGGACACGCTCCAGCCGTGCGTGAGGTGGCCGCCGTCGGGCAGCGCCATGCCGAGCACGGTGTCGCCCGGCTGCGCGAAGGCCAGGTACACGGCCAGGTTGGCCGGAGACCCGGAGTACGGCTGGACGTTCGCGTGGTCGGCGCCGAACACGGCCTTCGCCCGCTCGATGGCGAGCTGCTCGACCTGGTCGATGAACTGCTGGCCCTCGTAGTACCGCTTGCCCGCGTAGCCCTCGGAGTACTTGTTCGTGAGCACGGTGCCGGTGGCTTCGAGCACGGCCTGCGAGACGTAGTTCTCCGACGCGATCAGGCGGATCTTGTCGTGCTGCCGCTTGGCTTCGTCCTCGACGAGCCCGGCGATGGCGGGATCGGCGGCGGCGAGTGCGGTCAGTTTCGGCTGGTGTGTCATGGCGTACTCCGCCTCTGGAGTGGCCTTCACCCAGGCGCGCGGTGCCGGCCTCGTCGTCGCTTCCCGGTGGTGCTCCACCTCGATGGCGCCAGTCGCTGCTGCGGGGAAGAGCGTAGTCCACTCCGCCCGCAAGCCCGTCCGCCCGACGGTCAGGGCACGACCACGACACCCATCGAACGGGCCGTGCCCGCGATCGTGCGCATCGCCGCCTCGACGTCCGAGGTGTTCAGGTCGGGCAGCTTGCGCTCGGCGATCTCCCGCAGCTGAGCCTCCGTCAGCTTGCCCGCGACCTCGTGCCCCGGCCGTGGAGAGCCCTTGTCCCCCAACGCTTTCTTGATGAGGAACGACGTCGGGGGCGTCTTGAGCCGGAGCTCGAACGAGCGGTCCTCGAACACCGAGACGACCACCGGCACGATGTCGCCGCGCTGGGCCGCCGTCGCCGCGTCGTAGGTCTTCTTGATCTCGACGAGGTTGACCCCGGTCTGCCCCAGCATCTTGCCGAGGTCGACGACCGGGGCGTTGCCCGCGGTGAGTTCCAGGGTGACCTGGTGGGTGAGTTTCTTCTTCGGAGCCATGCCCCGAAGCTAGAGTCTCCAGTTACTGGAGGGTCAAACCGGTTTTGTTCCGGCGCGGTGCCGGCGCGCCAGCTCCTGGTAGATCGCCGCGTTGTGCTCGACCCACATCCGCGCCGAGTCGGTCAGGGGGACGAACTTCTTCGCCGGGCTGCCCATCGCGATCACTTCCGGCGGCACCTCCGTCGCCGGCGTGACCGTCGCCCCGGCCGCGACGAGCGCCCGCGCGCCGATCTTCGCCTTGTCGAGCACGGTCGAGCCGTTGCCGATCAGCGCCTGCTCCTCGATCGTGCAGTCGTGCACGAGGCACTGGTGGCCCACGGTGACGTTCTTGCCCACTTCGCAGACGCCGTCGTTGACGTGGATCACCGAGTTGTCCTGGATGTTGGCGCCCTCGCGGATGACGATCCGGCCGAAGTCGGCCCGGATCACCGCGCCGAACCAGACCGAGGCGTCCTTTTCGACGACGACGTCGCCGATGAGCGTGGCGGTGGGCGCGATCCAGGCGTCCGGGTGGACCTGCGGGCTGAGCCCTTCGAACGAGAACAGAGGCATGTCCAGACCCTAGACCGCGCCCGGCGCGTCAGCCGGTGATCGCCGCGTTGATCAGGATGTCGACGGCCGCGTCGTTGCGCGTGGTCTGCGGGACGATCTGGGTGTCGCGCGGGTAGAAGCCCGGGCTGCTGCCCTTCGGGTACATCTCGAAGGTGAAGCTCCAGATCTTGTGCGTCGCCCACATCCAGTCGTTGACGCTGCCGTCGGTGATGTAGAGGTCGCTGGACTGCTCCGGCGTGTAGCCGTTGGTCGCGGCCATCTGCTTCCCGAGCGCCTGGAACTTCTGCGCCTCCGCCGCGGTCAAGCCCGGCGCGGTGTCGGCGTAGGTGTAGCCGAACGGCCAGAGCACCAGCTCGGAGTAGGTGTGGAAGTCGATGTGCGTCTTGATCTGCTGGACGCCGCCGACCGCGCGCGAGTTCACCCAGTTCGAGACGGCCCGGGTCTCGGGCACGGAGAACGCCGCCGTGCCGCGGTAGGTCTCGCTGGACGTCGAGCCCGACGAGCCGCCGCAGCAGCCCCACTTGTAGCCCCAGTTGCGGTTGGTGTCGGTGCCGGGGCCCTGGCGGTTCTTGCGCCAGCTGTGGAACGTGCCGCCGGAGATGTCGTACTCGGAGCCGTCGGGGTTGACGCTGGGGATCACCCAGATTTCGGTGCTGTCGACGAGCCGCTTGATTGCACTGTTCGTCGCGTACCCGCTGGTCAGCCGCTGGACGATGTGCAGGCACATCTCCGTGGTGAGGTGCTCGCGCGCGTGCTGGTTGCAGGTGAAGAGCACCTCGGGCTCGTTCTCGTCGGTGGCGGCGTTGTCGCTGATCTTGATCAGTGAGAGGGCGCGGCCTTCGTAGGAGGTGCCGGCGCTGCCCAGCTTGGTGAGCGCCGGGTAGTTCGCGACGGCCTTCTGCAGCTCGGTCTGCGTCTCCGCGTACGTGTGGTAGCCGGTGTAGCCGGCCGGGAAGTCCTCGACGGTGGCGGTGCCCTGCGGCCGGTTGACCTTGCCGAGGGCCTTGACGCCGAAGCCCTGCGCGCGCAGCTGGGCCGCTTCGCCGGGATTGGCGATGACCGTGGTCGTCGTCCCGTCGGCGTCGAGGATGTCGGCGCCGGTCCGGGCGACCTCGGTGCGCTGCTGGGCCGTGGCGGCGCCGGTCACCTCGTACACCTGCGGTCCGTCGGGCTGGGCGGCGCCGGCCTGGCCGCCGGTGGTGAGCACCAAGAGGACGGCCGCGGCCGCTGCCATGCACGTTCGTGTGCGCATCACGTCTCCTGCTCTCGAGGGTTCCTCGACCTTGGCGGGAGCCGGACGTAGCACGCAATCCGGAGCAGTACGGATCTATTGGCGGTTTCTACCCGTAGTTCGCGAAGCAGAGCGCCTCGATGTCGGCACGCAGCGTGGCGAAGGGGCGCGGGCGCACGCGCTGCTGGACGACGGTGCCCAGCAGGTACGACAGCAGGGCGCGGGCCCTGGCCCGCGGGTCGTCGACGTCGAACGGGGCGAGCAGCTCGGCCAGCAGCTCGGTGAGCGACGTCAGCATGACGTCGATGGCCTGCGGGTGCTGCGCCC
The DNA here is from genome assembly GCF_042881395.1 of Amycolatopsis sp. NPDC058278. Lineage (NCBI taxonomy): Bacteria > Bacillati > Actinomycetota > Actinomycetes > Pseudonocardiales > Pseudonocardiaceae > Amycolatopsis > Amycolatopsis sp. NPDC058278. The sequence goes on from NZ_JBHVXZ010000015.1 coordinate 82,902, forward strand.
GGCCGGCGGCGATCCAGTACTCGAACCAGAGGAAGGCGGCGTTCGGGTTCGCGGCGAAGACGCGCAGGTACTCCTCGAGGACGGCGAAGAGCCGCTCGCGGGGCTCGTCGTGCTTCGCGGCGACCTCGCGCAGGCCCGCGGCGAAGGCGGTGATGTGGGCGGCCATCGCCCGATCGATGAGGACGTCGATGTCGGCGAAGTAGTAGTGGATCGCGCTCTTGGTGAGCGGGCCGGCGTCGGCGATGGCCCGGACGGTGCACCCGGCGAGCCCGTCGCGGGCGAGGACGACGCGGGCGGCCTCGACGATCTGTTCCTGCTTGGCCAGCTGGTTCGGCGAGAGCTGCTCGCTGCGGCCGGGGACTGCGCTCACGGTGATTCTCGTTACCTTCTTCCTGGACGCCGGACCCGAAATCCTAGGGCAGAGGTCGTGTGAGCGGCTTTCGGGTGAAAAACCGGATTGGCCACCCCGGTCCGCTCGGCGGACAATGCCCGGCATGGTGATCTCAGGGGACAAGGGGCTCAGCCCGGCTGCGCGCAGCCAGCTGGAGAAGGAAATCGAGAACTTGCGCGCGCAGCGGGCAGCCCTCGCGCCGCAACCCGGCGAGCAGGAACGCACCGGGGACGCGGCGGACCAGGCGGACGTGATCGACCGGGCGGAGTCCGCGGCCCGGCTGGACCGCCAGATCGCCGACCTGGCGGCCAAGATGGAGCACGGCGGCTACGGCAACAGCCAGCTCCCGGACGGCACGGTGGTCACCCTGCGCTTCTCCGACGGAGACGAGGAGACGTTCCAGGTGGTGACGGTCCCGGGCGAGGACGCGGACGCGATCACCTCGGACAGCCCCCTCGGCCTGGCCCTGGTCGGCAGGAAGGCGGGCGACGAGATCACCTATCGAACGCCCCGTGGCGACGCCAAGGCCACGGTGGTGAAGCTGACCCCGCCGAAGTAACCCGAGTCCGTCCGAAGGGCCCCCGGCTCCCGGCTGGGGGCCCTTCGCTGTCCCCGTACGGGTGGTTTCGATCGTCGTCCTGCGGGACGGCGGTTGTGGTAGACAGGCGACATGCGGCTTTTGGGGGAGTCCCGGTGAACAACGACGTGTCCCAGAACCTCGTGGTCTTCCGCCTCAAAGGCTTCGACGAGCCAGTACTGGCCAGCGCGCCGACGCAGGCCGAGGACGCGGTCGAACAGGCGTGGGCCAGCATCCGGCAGCAGCACAAGGTGCGCGCATCCGCGGTCGCGGCGGTGTACAGCGAATGGCAGCCGTCCGCGGCGGATCAGAAGTTCATGGCCAAGAACTTCCGCAAGGCCGAGTGCACCTACAGTTTCGCCCGGCCCGCCCCCGGAGAGTGGGAGCGCGCGTTCGCCGAAGCTCGCTCCGTGATAGCCGAAACCCACGAGTCCCGGCAGGCCGAGGAGGTGCTGCCGGTGCTGTGGAGCACGTCCTCACCCCGCGCCGGCCTGCTCGACACGCTGCCGCACCAGCCGCTGGTCCCCGGCCGGTTGTCGGTCGCGCTCGCGGTGGTGTCGCGAACCCCGCAGGGCAACATCGGGATGCACCACATCACCCGCCACCAGCACGAGGAAATGGGCACGCCCCCGCTCGAGGACCTGTTCGGCGTCGGGTACCAGAGCCTGACACGAGGGCTGGAGTTCGAAGTCCACCGTTCAGGACAGGACGTCCTGGTCTCAGTCGCCAGGCAGAACCTGATGGCGGCATCCGCGCTGGCACTGCCCGACTTGTATCCCCAGCTGTCCCAGCACTTCGGCGCCGGCAACCTGATCGTCGGCCTGCCCTGCCCGGACGAGATGTACGTCGCCGGGGAGGAGTCCGGCTTGGCGCCGACCATTCGGGAGCAGGTGCTCGGTTCGCCGTACGAGACCACGGAGCTGGTCCCGTCAGTGCTCCGCCTCGGCCCCGGCGGGCTGGAGCTGCTTGCCGAACGGGACCACTGACGGCTGGGTCACCCATCAGACGTGTCAGGCCCCATCCGAAGTCTCTCGGATGGGGCCTGACCTGCGGAGCCGCCTAGGGGAATCGAACCCCTGACCTATTCATTACGAGCGGAATTCGTCACTTGTTGACCTTGGCTGCGGGGCTCTGACCTGCACGTTCGGAGTCTCCCGGCGTCCGCGGACGTCCGTCGCTTGCCCCCCTGATTGACACTCACTTTGACCCTCAGCAAACGCCCCGCCGCTGAGCCAGCGGAGGCTAGTTCCGAACGTGGCAGCACACGGCACGAGCCGTACCACTCGCCGATCCGATCGTCACCAGCCATCTGTCGACGTAGCCGGTTCCTGGGCATTGTCAGGTCCCCGTCAGCCTCGTCCGGTTCTCCTCGCGGATCGCAGCGCGTCGAAAACACTACGTTAAGTTATCGCAGCCGTCGGCCCACCATCTCGGCGACGAGCGGTACGAGGGGTAACACAAGCAGAGCTAGTGCGACCTACAAAACGTGACGGACTCCAAAGAAACCGAAGCGCTGAGCCCAGCCGAACGCGACTTGGTTCGCTGTGTAGAGCTCGGCGAACTACTCGACCTGTCCGATGGACAACCTTTCGATAAGACTGCGGTTCTGGAGTTCGGATCCCGAAACATCCGAGCTCGCGTAGTGCGCGATATCATGCTCGGTCGTCTCGCCCCATCGTCAGACCCACACGGGTTACGCCTGAGGGGCGCTCGAATCCAGGGCCGCTTAGATCTCGAACATGTTTCCAGTTCGCTAGTCATCAAACTTTATGACTGCCTTTTAGACGAAGGAATCAATGCGCGCGACGCATCCTTGCCAGCCATGGTCCTCAACAACTGCCAGCTAGCACATCGCTCGGAACCAGCACTGGATGCACTTAGAATCAAGGTTGCTGAACTTAATCTAACGCAGACAGACCTCTCGACACATTCAGAGTACGGCACAGTACAGCTATCAGGTAGCCATATCGCCGGCTCAATTAATTGCAACGGCGCAAGGCTCAACAATAATTCTGGCCCCGCACTAAACGCAGAAAATATGCTGGTCGATCAGAGTGTTCTTCTGAGCGAAGGATTCAGTGCGATCGGCGCCGGGATGGGAGGAGCGGTCCGCTTAAGGGACGCTTCCATTGTCGGCTTGTTGAACTTCAATAACGCAATCTTACGCAACGAATCCGGCACCGCGCTCAATGCCGACGGCATTCAGGTCAGAGACTTGCAATTTCGTGGCGCATTCGAGGCGACTGGCACCGGAGAAAACGGCACCGTCCGCCTGCTCGGCGCACAAATCGGCGGCCAATTGAACTTCCGCGGGGCAACCCTAAGCAACGAATCCGGCCCCGCACTCAACGCCGACGGCATGCGAGTCGGCGATGGCGTATTTTTACTTGGCGGCTTCAAGGCAACCGGGACTGGACGAAGCAGCACCGTCCGCCTACTCGGCGCACAAATCGGCGGCCAACTGAACTTCCACGGGGCAACCCTGATCAACAAATCCGGCCCAGCACTCTCCGCCGACGGGGTAGAGATCCAAAGAGACGCTTCCTTCAACGATGGATTCGACGCAACTGGCGCCGGCGAACTCGGCACTATCCGCCTACCCGGCGCACACATCGGCGGCCAACTAAATTTCAAAGGCGCAACCCTGTACAACGAATCCGGACCCGCGCTCACCGCCGACGGAATAAGGGTAGATGACGATATGTCCGTAAACGAAGAATTTGAAGCATTCGGCACTATTCGCCTACCCGGCGCACATATCAGTGGCCAACTAAACTTCAAAGGCGCAACCTTACGTAATGAATCCGGATCCGCACTGAACATCGAAGGCGCAACGATCGACGAGAGCGTCTTCCTTTCGAATGGATTCATAGCGATCGGCGGGGGCGATGACGCTGCAGTCAGCATGACCGGGGCTCGTTTTGGAAGCAGTTTTCGCCTAGATCCAAAAGGTATCATGCACCGAAGCGATCCGCTGCAACGAGTCCAAGTCGACGGTTTGGTTTATAACACAGTACCGCGGGGGGTAAGCACCGCCGAGTGGCTCAGCCTTTTGCGCGAAGGCACATCCGAATATCAACCCCAGCCTTATCAACAATTGGCTGCTGTGCACCGGGCGGCTGGACACGACCACGAGGCACGACGAATTTTGATGGAACAACGCCGAGCACAACTTGATCGCAACGCACTTACTGGACTGAGTGACAGAATCTGGACGCGTGTCACCGGGTGGACCCTTGGCTTCGGCTATCAGCCGTGGCGCGCCCTGATCGGGCTACTCGGCGTTCTCGGCATCGCAGCCGTACTAGCTTGCGTACTCGGCGCCGACGGTGGGCTCGTCCAGAGCCCCATGCAATCGCCAAAAGCACCAGTCACTTGTACACCGATCGAACGCATCGGAGTCGGCCTCGACCTCGGTACACCTCTGATCAGCACTGGAGCCCGCGCTCACTGCGACTACGCGAACACCCCCACTGGCGAATTCCTCACCGTCAGCGGTTGGGTATTACGCCTGCTCACCTGGGCATTTGCCACTCTGTTCATCGCTGGCTTCACGGGTGCCGTTCGTAAGACTTAACCGAAACTCTGGCGAAGAAAAGCTCATACCCCGGGCCGAACGTCGATGTCTGCTGGAGAGAAGCGCAAGTAAAGACGTTGCCTGATTTGGATACCTTAAGAGGTCTTGATCAGGCCCATCCGGTCGGCCATGCCGCGGACCTCGCGGGCTACGCCCTCGCGTCGAGCTCGGGCGAGCATCGTGGAGATGATCTCGCGCACGAACGGGTTCGTCCGAGTGCGAATATGACCCAACTTTTCGGCTTTGACCAGCAAGGCCAGCACTTCCTCGTCGGAACGGCGGGTGCCGTAGAGGGCGCGGGCGCGCTCGATGAGGAACGTGGTGCGGCGCGAGTCAATGGTGAGTTCGGCCGGATCAACGGTCGCGGCCAGTCGCGCGGCCTCGGCGTGGTCGCCGCGTTCGAGGGCTGATGAGATGCGCCAGAGAACGACGTTGGCCGGGCTGAACAGCAGGAAGTTCCGATTGCCGTATTCGACATGTTCGGCCAGGCCCGCGGCCTCGTCGAGCGCCGCGGTTGCGTCACCGCCCAGGACGGATTCGGTGTAGCCGGTCGTGAGGGTGAGCGCGCCGCGGACGTCGTAGGCGTCGGCCGGCACGTAGTCCAGGGCGCGCTCGGCGAGCTTGGATGCCCGCTTGTGCGCGCCGAGGCCAGACAGAGCCTGGGTGCGCGCGAACTCGGCGAGGGCGATCCAGCCGGGTTCGCCGAGCCGCTGCGCTGCCTCGTGGCCGCGGTCGGCGGCGATCCAGGCCAGCTCGAACGCGCCGAGGCCCTTGGTGAGCAGGGCCGTGGTGTGGGTGGCGGTGACGAGCGAGCGGAGTGCGTCTGGTTTGTCGACGTGGGTGTGCAGGGCCAGCAGCAGCTCGGGGAGCCGGGCGCCGACCTCGGCGTCTTGGTTCGCCTGTCGCAGGGCTGCGACCAGCTGTGTCTCGGACAGCAGCTGTGCAAGGTCGCCGATCGGCTGCTCGGTGCCGTCGAGGTCGGTGCTCAGCAGGGCGTCGCGGATGGCGGGGATGGCGGAGTCGGCCTGCGGGTCGCGGATCTCCAGCCCGTCGCCGGTGATGTCGGAGAGGCTGACGCGGAGCGCGCCGGCGATCGCGACCAGGGTTGAGCGCTTGTCGATCGCCGTGCGCTCGTTCTCGATCTTGGACAGGTAGCCCTTGGACAGGCCGGACAGGCCGGCGAGCTGTTCGAGGGACAGGCCACGCCAACGGCGAAGCCGGCGGATCGTGATGCCGATCGAGTCCATGCGCCCCAGAGTACAGACGTGGGTTTCCCAGCAGGAAACGTTTGTGACCTGCACCTTTGTACGGTCATTAACTATGCGTGATCGACGACGTACGCGACAGAGCACCGAGGGTGTGGACCAGCTCGGCGGTCCGGCACACGTCGAGGTCGAGGTACGGGATGACGACCGGATCGCGCTGACCAGCTCGACGCCTCCAGGTGAGCCGATCCTGTTCAGTGCCGAGTCGGCTGCGCAGCTTCGGAACCAGCTGGGTGACGCGTTGACCGTCTCGCTGCGCGACGCTCGCACAGCTCGGGGGTGCAAGGCGCCATGACCGCGGAGCACTTCGACGACCGGCCGACGTTCAGGTGTGGTGCGTCGCAGTTCAACTCGGGTGGTCAGCGGCTCAACGAGATCGATCTCGACACCTACCAGCCTCCGAAGACGCACGCGGACATGACCGATGGCGACTGGGAGCAGGCTGCCGCCGCTGTCCGGGCGTTCGAGGCTAAGCGAGGGCTTCGATGACCGCGTTGGACGACGGGCCGATGACCGACTCGTGCCGGGACTTTTGGGAGTGGCACGAGTTCACCGGGGGCGACGGGTGGGCTCACCTGTACCTGCACTCGCAGATGGCCAACCCGCGGCTGTTCATGCTGCTGCCCTGGTGCCTAACCGACGTCCGGTTCCCGCTGGAACATGACCGGCCCAGCATCAGCCGGCGCCGGGTGATCCCCAGGCCGGGCCGGGTCTGCCCCGTCTGCGCGGCCCAGAACGAGCACCGGCGGATCGAGGTGCCACGTGCACGCGCGTGATCGCGAGTTGCTCGCCGCGCTCTCGAAGGTCAACTCCAAGATCGGAAGCGTGACGGTCGAGCTGCTGACCCTCCAGCCGGACGACGCAGCCTACGCCGCCGGCCTGCGCACCCTCGGCCGCCAACTCGTCCACGTCGGCGTCGCCCTCACCCGCCGCGCCAGCGAACTCGACGGCACCGAACTCGATCCATCTGCCCTGCTCAACGCACCCGACACAGAAACCCACGACCGAACGGAGCGGTCTGAACCGTGACCGAAACTGCCCTCCGACCAGCCGTCATCGCCCTGGCCAGCGGCCTGCGCGAAGCCCGAACCCAGCGCGGCATCGGCCTGCGCCAGCTCGCCGACATGATCGGCATCTACCCCGCCGTGCTGTCGAGCTTCGAACTCGGCCACCGCGCGCCACAGGACACGATCGTGGCCCACATTCTTGGCGTCCTGCGAGCACCGCAACACGTGCGCGAACACCTCATCGACCTGGCTCGCCGATCCCACGACCAGGACCTGATCGACCGCACCGGACGTGCCGAGAGCTACCTGCGCCCCACCTTCGAACTGCGATCCACCCGCGTGACCGAGTGGTCCCCGACGCTCATCCCCGAGGTCCTGCAGACCGCCGAATACGCCCGCGCGTTGCGGGACACTGGCCTGCTCGACCCGGAGGCCGCCGACGTGGGTTGTCTTCTCCGGACCGCACGTCAGCTCGCCCTGTCCGACGAGCCGGGGCCGCCGCACACCTTCCTGATCGGCGAGGTCGCCACGCGGCCCGATGCCTGCACCTCCGATGTCCTCCGCGACCAGCTTGACCATCTGCGCATCTGGGCGAGGAAGCCGCGGATCGGCGTGCGCATCGTGCCCGCCGCCGACTGCCCGCCTGGTCTGGTCGAACCGTTCACCCTTTACGAACGCCGCGCCGGCGCTCTCGCCGTCGCGCTGCGCCACCAGCACGGTGCCGTCTACTCCACCCACCAAGCCGCCTTGGCGACCTACGAGAACGCCGCCCGAGCACTACGACGCCACGGCGTAGAGAAGGCGTGGCCCTAAGCCCCCGGTCGGCGCGTCCTGACCTCCCTCCAGACGGCGCGCCGGCTGGGCCTCACCGCCCCGATTCGCCGAGCACACGTTCCTGCCGAAGCTCTAGCCTGGCCAAGGCACCCCGATAGAGGAGTCTGATGACATCGACGAAGGCTTTCACGACGGAGCGAACACAAGCTGTCTTCGAGGCAGCGTGCGCCTTCGCCGGGCTGGACGCGACCGACGCACAGCGAGTCCGGTTCGGGGAGAACGCCATCTACCGCCTGGCCGACGGCTCCGCCGTGGTCCGCGTCGGCCGCTCAATCCCCGCCGCTACGAAGGAAGTACTCGTCGCCGGGTGGCTTGCCGAGCATCAGTTCCCCGCAGCGACCGTGCTCGACGGCAACGAACAGCCCTTCGTCGAGGACGGGCTGCCCGTCACGTTCTGGAACTGCCTCGAAGAGGACGACACACCGATCACCCCGGCGGAGTTCGGGAAGCTGCTGCACGACCTGCACGCGCTCCCCCACCCGACGGACTTCCGCTTGCCGGCCTTCTCCCCGATGCCGAAGGTCGAGCCGCGCCTTCAATCCCTCAAGGGCAAGCTGCCCGAGGCGGACCTCGACTTCCTGCGCGACCGGTACGAGGAACTCTCCGAGAAGTTCCAAGACCTTGAGTTCCCGCTTCCCGCCGGCCCGGTGCACGGGGACGCGCACCCCGGGAACGTCATGCGCTCCCCCGACGGGACGCTGAACCTGATCGACTTCGAGGACTTCGCCTACGGACCGCGCGAATGGGACGCGGCCGTGCTGTCCGTCCGCCACCAGGCATTCGGCTGGGCCTCCGAAGCCGAGTACGACTCGTACACGACGGCCTACGGGTTCGATCCGATCGACTGGCCGGGCTTCCCCGTGCTCAGGGCAACACGAGAGCTGAACATGACCATGTGGCTCTCGCAGACCGTCGACGAGTCCACCGAAGTGAAAGCCGAGGTCGAGAAGCGAATCAGCGACTTACGCGACGACCAGGCGCCCCGACACTGGAAGGTTTTCTGACGGCAGGTGGATGTTGGCGAAGTCGAGGAACTCCTTCACCAACGGGTCGCCGGCATGCCCGCCCAACCGTCCGCGGAAGTCGTCGAGATACGAGATCACCCGGAACGACTTCAGCTTCGCCGCGGTCTCGACGACCGACCTGGCCACGTCCAGCGCCTCTTCGAGGTTCCCGCCTTGCAGGTGGGACGTTGCCAGAACGGTCCGGCAGAACGAGAGGCTGCGGACGTAGGTCGACTCCGAGGCAGCGATCGACGCGGCCGCGTGGTGGTTCGCCAACTCGGCGTTCCCGATGTCGCGGAAGCAGTGCGCGAACTCAGCGTGTAGCTCGGCTTCGTCGAAGTAGTGAATCCACTCGGGGTCGTTCTCCCGGATGCCCTGGCAGTGCCACCGCTCAGCCGTGACCAGCGCGGCCGCGACGTCCTCTTTCCTGCCGAGCGAGGCTAGCGCCCTCGCTTCCATCGCGTGGAACAGCGCCATCGTGGTCGGGGTGGCGTAGCCGTTGGCGCCCTTGTACGCGGCCCGTGCCAGGTCGACCGCCCTCTGGAAGTGCCCGAGGAAGTTCGCCTGATGCGACATGCCCGCGAGGATCCGGCCGCACAGCGCCTTGTCGCCGGCCGCCTTCGCTAGCCGGAACGCCTGGGTTAGGTACCGCTGCGCGAGGCCGTGCGCGCCCGTGTCGTAGGCCGTCCACCCGGCGAGCCGCGTCAAAGCAGCGACCTCCCGGAAGTACTCGCGCCCGACTGGGTCGTGCGGGGACACGTGCCTGATGTTCGGCAAGATCTCCTGGTCGAGGAACGAGGCGACGAGCGACTTCGGCCGGCCGCCGCCGTACTTGTAGTCGAAGCTGCTGAACATCGCGGTTGCCTCGCGGACCGCTTCGACGTCCACGAGGGTGATCGAGCGCGGCTCGGTTGGTGGCCGCGAGCCCTCGTCGTCGGAGTCGGTCAACCACCGGACGAGCAGGCCGCTCCAGGCCTCCGGCACGACAGCCAGCGGGGCGACCCGCTTCGGTGTCCGCAACTCGAGTTCGGTGATCGCGCCCAGCGCGACCAGGCTGTGGGCGACCTCCTCCGGGTACTCCAAGCCGACGTCATCCGAGGTGGTCTCGGCCGCTGCGGCGAAGCCGATTTCCTCCAGGCTGACAGGCCGGCCGAGCAATTCGCCGAGGACTCCGGCGATCAGCTGACAGGTGCGCGTGTGCGGCTTCGTGCCGTCGAGCCAGCGCTTGACCGATACGTGGTCAGCACTGACCAGCTCGCCGCCGTCTCTCTGGCTGCGTTCACGCACCCGGCGGGCGAACCCCTTGTTAGTCGCCCCCGCCTGTCGCATAACCGCAGCTAGAAGTGCGTTCGGCTGCTTCCCCTTGTCGACCACCGGTACCTCCGAAGGTCATTAAAGCACCCCCCGTGCACCGCCCACGTGCAGAAATGCCCCCCCGCGTGCACACTGCTGCACCCCCGCACCTGCGCGGTTTCCTGAGTTCATCAGCGACAACGCCGAATCGAAAACCTCGATCCGGATCGGCCTCCCGGCCCGTCGCGGAACGAAAGGAGACCGTGATGGCGAAGAACAACTTCCCGGTTATGAAGAGCGGGGGCGGCCTGGTCGGCAAGGCGATCGGCCTGGTCGTCGGACTCGCGATCGTCGTGCTGATCGTCAAGTACCCGGCCGACTCGGCGAGCTGGGCAAGCGGAGCCGCGCACGGTGTCGGCGTCGTGATCGACGGCGTCGTGAAGTTCCTCCGCGCCCTGTTCGGCTAGCGCTCCCCCAGCTTCCGCTCGATCTCGCCGAGACGCTTCCTGATCTCGGCAATGGCCTGCCAGACCCGCTCGTCTCCCGAGGCCTCGGAGCGAACCGCGGAGTCACCCTCGGCCGGCTGGGTGCGAACGAACGAGCCCTTGCCGTGCCGGATCACCACCAGGCCTTCTTCCCTGAGGTGGGCAACGGCGCTCTTGGCCGTGTTCACCGCGACCCCCCAGGAATCGGCCAGTTCCTGGTAGGTCGGCAGCTGCGCCCCGGGGGCGTACTCCCCCGACAGGATCGCGGCCCGGAGACCGCCGGCTACTTGCAAGAACGGCGCACGCGGGTCGTCCGGGTTCAGGGATGCCATGCCACCAGCGTAGGCCAAGTCAGTTGGCTAAGTCAGTTCTCCCATGTCAGTTGACAGAGTTAATAGACGGACGTCGAAGACTGGCTGGCGGAGAAAGCCGAAGTGCTGGTGACCTCCACCTTGCGCAACCTCCGCTCGATCCTCCGCCGGGCGATCAACCGCGCACAGGTGCGCAAACGGGTCCGATACAACGTGGTCCTGCTGTGCGACGAGCTACCAGCCGGCAAGGGGACCGGACGTCCGTCGAAGGCGCTCACGCTCACCCAGGCCGAAGCGGTGCTCAGCGCGGCGGAGTCATCGCCGATGCGCGCCTACATCGTGGTGTCCCTGCTGACTGGCGCGCGGACTGAGGAGATGCGTCCGCTCACCTGGGATCACGTGGACCTCGTGGGCAAGCCGGACGCGACGCCGGCGATCCCGCCGAACGTCAAGGTGTGGCGTTCGGTCCGCGCCCGCGGCGAGACGAAGACGAGGAAGTCCCGCCGGACGCTTGCGCTGCCCGAGCGGGCCGTGAAGGCGCTGGAGGCTCACCGGGAAGCCCAACAGGTGGTCAAGGCGGTCGCTGGTGACGTCTGGCTTGAACATGGGCTCGTGTTCGCAACCAACGTCGGCACCGAGCGGGACGTCAACAACGTCCGACGAGACTTCCGCCGGGTGATCAAGGCAGCCGGGCTCAACCCGACCCAATGGACGCCCCGGGAGCTGCGGCACAGCTTCGTCTCGATCCTCTCGGACGGCGGGATGCCGATCGAGGAGATCTCGCGGCTGGTCGGGCACAGCAGCACGGCCGTGACGGAGCTGGTCTACCGGAAACAGATCCGTCCAGTCGTTGAGTCCGGGGCGACCGCCATGGACCGGCTCTTTCCCTCGACGGACGAATCTTCTCGACCTCCGTCGACCACCGATGAGGCGCCTTAGCAACCCACCGACGAGCCAGGCCCCACCAAGCTGTCGGTGAGGCCTGGCTCGTTGTACAGCTCAAGGTGGTGCGCCCCTCAGTAACCTTCAGCCATCATGCCGGTCGCGGAGCACATGGCCGGGGCCTTCTGGCGTGAGGACTACCCGCCCCGACCATCAGGTTCTCCGCCGAGGAGTACGACCGCTTGCAAGCAGACTCGCCACCCGGCGCTCGTGCGTGTAGCTAGACGCGTTGGTACTCGCGACGTTGACGAGAGCCCGCAGCGCCGAGTTCTGGCCGATAAAGTCTGGATCACACGACCTCTTCGGCCGCGAGAACCTTACGCAGCTTCTTGAGGGCCCGGTACTGAGTCACCCGAACAGCGCCTGGCGAAATGCCCAGCGCCTCGGCGGTCTCGTCCATCGAGAGGCCCACCACCACCCGTAGGACCACGATTTCGCGGTGCAAGGGCGGCAGTACTTGCAGCAACTGGGACATCCGCTCGTTTAGTTCCCCCTGCAGCGCGCGCTGCTCAGGGTTCGCCCCGCTTTCGACTTCGTCGGGGACTTCGTCCACTGGCTCGGAACGGTTGCGAGCTGCTGCGCGGTGCGCGTCGGCGACCTTGTTCTGAGCAATCCCATACACGAACGCTAGGAACGGCCGCTCAAGTATCTGCGCCCCCTCCGCCTTACCTCGGTAGGACTGCAACGAGGTCACCACGGCCATCAGCACCTCCTGAGCGACGTCTTCTGCCGATGCCCAGGAGCGCTCCTGGCGGCCTATGCGGGCGCGGCAGTACCGCACGATCAGCGGGCGAAGGGCAGCCATCAACCGCTCGACGGCCACCGGATCGCCGTCCATCGCGGCGGGAACGACGTCCTGGACGCCGTCCGCGGGCGAGCGCGCTGGCATCGGCTTCTCGTCGTCGCCCTGCGCGCCGGACCTGCCCGAGCCCGGTCGCTCAGCGTCCACAGGTCACCGGTGTCCCCATCGCCGAGCCGTCCGACGCGCACGACGTCGAATTCGAGGTGACCTCGCGGCCCGTGACGCTCACGGGACCGACCGTCAGATTGGCTCGCAGTACCCACAGCCCACCGACCACTGCGGCGATCACCAGCACGGTGATCAGGATCGTCCGCAGCGTGTTCGGGGTGCTGGTGATGATCTTCTCGATCAGCCCGATGATGCCGGTCATCGCAGCACCCCGACGCTGATCGAGCGGGCCTTCCTCTTCGTGCTCCGTGCTCGCGCCCGTGCCACGATCAGCTCCTCGAAGCGAACGGTCAGCTGGCGGATCTCCTCGTCGCGGATGCCGATGACGCGCAGGAAGAGGTTCATCTGCTCCGGGTTGGGCAAGGTGTCCCCGTCGAGCAGTCGGCAGAGCGTCGCGCGCGACATCGGCTTCATCGTGAGGCTTTCGGCGTCGGACAGCCGCACCATCCGGCGCAGCACCTCGGTCTTGCCGAGGTCGCTACGGAGCATCGCTCGGCGCAGCTGGAGCGCGAAGTCGGCGACCGGGTCGTCGGGCTGGGCCGGGTTGTTCTTCGTGAACTCCTCGGACGCGGCCTCCCACCAGATGCGGTGGGCTGCCGGCAGCGGCGCCCCGACGCCCGCGGCGATGCTCTGCACCAGCCGCAGTCGCGGCAGCTCCGTGCCACCGAGCGCGTTCGACACTGTGCTCACGGAGTAGCTCGCCGCCGCGGCGACCTCTTCCAGCGGCGTCTCGCCGACGAATCTGCGCAGCCACTCCTTCAGCGCCTTCACCGCAGGACCTGCGGTCGGCGGCAGGGCCGACTTTCTGCGGCCCGGGCGCGGGCGGTAAACGGGCATAGCTCTACCCGAACTCGACACGAGAACCCTCCTTGATCAAATCGTCTAGGTGAGGAGTCCCTGCCGAGCACCCGGGTTGCCGCCCGGGAAGCAGCTCGGCAGAGACCAAGTTGTGGAGATCCTGGCCCACAGCTTGACTAGCAGCAACTTTCTGTCATATTTTCCGGAATACCCTTTATGCGATCGTAATCTTCGAGAATTGCGTCAGGCCTCGTCGGTGCCCGCGGTTTTTTTGCTAATGTCTCACCGATGAGCAGAGCGACCTCGCATGCCTGCTCGCAGAGGCGCTTTTTTCGGAGTTTGTCTCAAACGTGTGACCCGCTGTGCGGCAAAGTCGAAAGACTCCATGTACAGCTGAGGACCTCCGTCAAATCGTCTAGGTGAGGCTCACAGCTCAGAGGGACCCGTTGCCGCGGAGTCCCTCGACACTCGGGTGAGCAGCCCCGCGCCCTCCGGCCAAGGGGCTGCTCCTCGAAACGCGCAGGTCATCACCCGATTCGCGACGCGGCCTGCATCGTTGCGAGCGACGGCTACGTCTACCTATCCAGACGGCGGTGCCCTGCCTGCCCATAGTGTTCTTGACTCGCCAAGTCGAGTTGCTTGGCGGAGTTGGCCGCTGCCGGAGCCCCGAACCCGTTCCATCTCAGGATCGGAAATGAGCAGATCACCGGGATGGCCTAGTGGCCTACAAGCCCAGCGTGTCGGTTCAAGCACCTAACGTGCTGGTGCCCTAAAGAACGGTCGGGTCGATGCCAACGAGATTGTCGACCTCGCGAGCGACACGCCGCCCGGATCCGCGCCACGACATAGCGGCAGGAAAACGAGCTCAACGGCCGCAAGAGCGACCCAGCTGAGAGCGCGGCCGCGCTCGTCACCGAGTTCCCGCCGCGCCCGGTGCGTACCCTGCACCGCTACGAGAACGCCAGATCGGCGCACAACGTGCTGCTGGTCTGCGGCCTGCTCGACGAGCTGACCCTCCTGCCGCCCTCACCGGCGTCGACGGTCCCCGGCCGCGGGCGGCCCCGAAGCAGGTCACCGCTTACCAACCCCAGGTCGGCTTAGACCCTCAGTTAGACCCTCACCAGACGAGTCAGGCCCCACCCGAGGTGTCTCGGATGGGGCCTGACCTGCGGAGCCGCCTAGGGGAATCGAACCCCTGACCTATTCATTACGAGTGAATCGCTCTGGCCGACTGAGCTAAGGCGGCATGTTGCCCGCTTGCGCTGGCGACGTCGACAAGTGTAGCGGAAGCTGTCGTCGTCACTTTTCGGGGGGACCGTCGTTAGGGCCCTATGACGCCGGTCTCCGTCGCCGGCCGACCCACTATGGAGGCTCTGGCACATGCGGCGAAGACTGCCACGTTCGGCGGCCCTGCCGGCGGCTGCGGCGTTGCTCCTGCTCAGCGCGGCGCCGGCGACTGCCGACTCGACCTATCCGACCACGCCGATTCCGCAGCCGGCGAATCCGGGGCAGGCGCCCATCTCCGCGCCGATCGGGCCGCAGCCGCTGGGGCAGGCCGTCGGGGATGCCGGGACCGCGCTCGGGATCATCCGGCTGCTGCCCAACGCCGTGCCGACGAACACGATCCTGCCGGGGTTCGGGCAGACGCTGCCGAAGCAGTCGGCGCTCGAGGCCGGGATGGGCCTTTCGAGCGCCTCCGCGAACTCGGACGCCTATCTCAGCTACGAGAAGGCGATCGCGCAGGCGTCGCCGTTCGGGCTGTCGGTCGGCGGGAACGCGCCGCAGACGCCGGGCAGCGTTGTGCAGACCGCCCTGCCGGACAACCCGCAGCCGATCAGCGGGGGCCTCAACGCGCCGTCGAATCCGCTGCTCAACGTGGGGCTGCTCAACGGTAGTGCGCACGCGCGGTGGAGCCAG
Organism: Amycolatopsis sp. NPDC058278; assembly: GCF_042881395.1. Taxonomy (NCBI): domain Bacteria; kingdom Bacillati; phylum Actinomycetota; class Actinomycetes; order Pseudonocardiales; family Pseudonocardiaceae; genus Amycolatopsis; species Amycolatopsis sp. NPDC058278. The sequence goes on from NZ_JBHVXZ010000015.1 coordinate 98,273, forward strand.
ACGCTCGGCCCGTGCGTCGACACCATCGCCGACGCCAGCACGTCGGTGGCCAGCCTGTCGCTGCTGAACGTCGTGCCGTCGATGCCGAACCTGGGCCTGGACGCGCTGAAGCCCAAGCTCGACCCGAACTCGCTGGCGAGCGGGTTCGACCTGACCAAGGGGCTGCAGAGCCTGGGCGGCCTGCTGCAGGGCGGCGGGCAGACCGCCGCGGACGGCACCGGCTCCCTGCTGAGCCTGCCGAACACGCTGTCGTCGCGGTCGCAGGTGAAGCTGGTCGACATCCCGGGCTCGGACCACAAGGCCGTGCAGTCGACGTCGACGCTGCAGGCCGCGGACATCGAGATCCTCAAGGGCACGCCGCTGGCGTTGAGCGTCAAGGTGGTCAGCCAGCCGACGCTGAAGGTGACCTCCACCGGCGACGCGAAGACGTCCAAGGTCGAGTACACCGCCCCGGTGCTGAGCATCGAGGCCGGCGGCAAGGTGCTGTACACGCTCGACGCGGCGCACCCGACGAAGGACGTCCCGATCGGGCTGCCGCTGAAGCCGCTGAGCGACCAGTTCGGCAAGCTGAAGGACCTGCCGGTGGTCGGCGGTCTCCTGGCGCCGCTCGAAGGTCCGGTGCAGCAGGTCGGGACCACCGCCGGCACCGTGCTCGACCTCGGTGTGCTGCGGCTGAGCATCGCCGGGCTCGACCAGAAGTCGGCGAACATGGCCACGCCGTTCGCGGGCTTCCAGCTGGGCGCGTCGGCGCGGATGTTCGACCTGCAGCTGCTGCCGACGACCAAGCTCAAGAGCCTGCTGCCGGACGACCAGGCGAAGAACCTGCCTTCGTCGCTGGCCCAGCTTTCGCTCGGCGAGCAGGTCGCCCGCGCGTACGCCCCGACCGGCGGTGTGGTCTGCGGGACCACGTCGACGCCGCCGCCCGCGGGCGGCGAGGCGCCGAAGGGACCGGTGAAGAACCTGGCCTACACCGGCGGCGCGTACGACACCGTGCCGCTGTTCTGGACGGGCACCGCGATGCTGCTGCTCGGCGTGGTCATGGTGGCCGCGATGCCGGGCGGACGGCGGCGTCCCCTGGCCGTGGCCGTCGCGGAAAAGCCGTTCAAGCCCTCACCGCGTCCGCGCGAGTGACCCGAGGGGTGTGAAGGAACCCGCCAGGCGCGCCTGGCGGGTTCCTTTGCGTTCGGCGTTTCAGCCTTGGCGAAGCGTCGTGACCATCGCCTCGACGGCGATGCGCGGCTTCACGTTCAGCTCGATCGCCTCGCGGCATTCCAGCACCGCTTCGAGGCGGCGAAGCGTCGACTCGGGCGTCCACGCCGAGGCCGCTTCGCGGATCTGGTCGGCGTGGTCCGGGTGGTTGAGCGTCGCGCCGGAGCGGGTCCCCATCACCAGGACGTCGCGGTAGAACCCGACGAGGTCGACCAGCGCCAGGTCGAGCGTGTCGCGCTGGGTGCGGGTCGCCCGGGACTTCTGCTTCTTCTCGAGCTGCTTGACCGCGGCTTCGGCGGCCCGCTTCGCGCCGCCGACGCCCTTGCCGATGCCGTCGCCGCCCATCGCGGTCCGCAGCTCGTTGCGCTCGTCCTCGTCGCGGGACTTGCTCGCCTCGCCCGCGTCGGCCTCGGCCGCGCTGATCAGCTGGTCGGCGCACGTGAAGACGTCACTGGCCCGGCGGAGGCCGAGCGGGATCCGCAGCACGGTGGCCCGGCGCTGCCGTGCGGCCTCGTCGGTGGCGAGCCGACGCGCGCGGCCGACGTGGCCGCCGCACACGGAAGCGGCCCAGTGCGCGCGTTCGGCGTCGACGTGGTCGCGGCGCATCAGCACGTCGGCGATCGCCTCCGGCGGCGGCGTCCGGAGCGTCACCAGGCGGCAGCGCGAGCGGATCGTCACCGAGACGTCCTCGGGGTGGTCCGACGGCGCGCACAGCAGGAACACCGTGCGGTCCGGCGGCTCCTCGACGGCCTTCAGCAGGGCGTTCGACGCGCCTTCGGTGAGCCTGTCCGCGTCCTCGATGACGACGACCTGCCAGTTGCCGGTCGTCGGGCGCCGCGCGGCGGCCTGCACCAGCGCGCGCATCTCGGCGACCGAGATCGACAGGCCCTCCGGCACCACGAGCCGGACGTCGGCGTGCGTGCCCGCCATCGTCGTGTGGCAGCCGGGACAGGCGTCGCAGCCGGTGCCGGTGCTGCACTGCAGGGCCGCGGCGAACGTCCGGGCGGCCACCGAGCGGCCGGAGCCGGGCGGCCCGGTGAGCAGCCAGGCGTGCGTCATCGCGCCGGGCGGCGCCGGCTCGCCCGCGACGATCTTGGCGGCCGCCGACGCGGCCGCGTTCAGCGTCTCGACCGCGGGTTCCTGGCCGACCAGCTGGTTCCAGACACCGATGCGTTCGGTCGTCGTCACTTCGCCTCCACGCGAGGCTCTTCCGGGGTCTCGATGGGCAGCGTTTCCAGCGGGAGCGTCACCGGCTTCTCCGTCGTCGGCGCCAGCGCGGCCAGCCGGCCGACGAACACGGCGCGCAGCGCGGTGCGGATGCGCTCGGCGACCTCGACGTCCGTGCCGTCGGCGTCGACCACGACGTACCGCTCCGGGTCCGCCGCGGCCATCTCGGTGAGCAGGTGCTGGACGCGCCACTGGTCGTTCATCGCGGCCGACTTGTCGCGCGGGGCGCCGTTCGGGGCGGCGTCCAGCAGGATCGTCAGGTCCGGCCGCAGGCGGCCGGTCGCCCAGTCGGCGAGGCCTTCCAGCTCGTCGCTGTCCAGCCCGGCGACGGCGGACAGGTGCGCCAGCGGCGAGTCGACGAACCGCTCCATCACGACCACCGAACCGGCGTCCAGCGCCGGCTGGACGTGCCGCTCCACGATGTCGGCCCGCACCGCGGCGGCGGCCAGCGCCTGGGCCCGCGCCCCGGTGAGGGAGGCGCCGGAGACGAGCGCGGTGAGCCGCTGGTCGTCGAGCGCCGGATCCGCGGCGACGACGACCGGCCGGGTGCCGCCCCGCATCCAGTCGGCGAGGTTGACGGCCTGGATGGCGGTGTTGATCGCGGTGGTGCCCTCGACGGCGATGAGGAAACCGTTGACGCGCCGCGGCGTGCGGCGCAGCGCGTTGCGCAGGTCGGCGAGGATCGGCTCGGCGCGCTTGTCGTCCATCTGCCGGTAGGCGAAGAGCCCGGCGACCAGCGCGATCACGGCACCGGCGAACATGATCGGCCGGGTGCCGTCGACCGAGACCTTGCCCCCCCAGACGGTGAAGGTGCGCGTCCCCAGGACACCGACCAGCACCGGGACGGTGACCGTGGTGCCGAACAGCACGAGCTTCATCATCAGCTGGTAGATCGCGTTGATCCGGCCGCGGATGGCGTCCTCGACCCGCGAGCCGATGATCGTGACACCGGTGAGGAACGCCGTCCCCGCCCAGAAGCCGACCAGGACGACGGTGATGAGCGAGACCGACAGGTGTGGCGACAGCGCCACCAACGCGAGCGAGAGCCCGGCCGCGATGATGGAGACGCCGAACAGCCGGTCGTGCGGGAGCCGCCGGGAGAGCTTGGGCGCGAACGCCATCCCGGCGGCAAGGCCGACGAAGACGGCCAGCACGAGGAGGCTGAACGCCGAGTCACCGGCCCCGAGGCTGGAGGAGTACGGCTTGGCCGAGCCGATCACGGCGCCGCCGGCGGCGAACGCGCCGAACGCCCCGACCAGCAGCCCGCGCACGAGCGGCGTGGTGCGGATGAACCGGAAGCCGTCGGCGATCATCGTGCCGATGCCGAGCTTTTCCTCGTCGGCCTGCTTGACTTTCTGCTCCGGCAGCGCGTGGACGTTGCGCAGCGAAAGCTCGGGAATCCGGGTGGCGATGAGGATCGCGCTGGCCAGGTAGAGCAGGGCGGTGATGACGACGACCAGCTTCGCGATGCGAAGGCTGGTGTCTTCGCCGGGAACGTGGAGGAAGTTCGTGTTGATGCCGGTGAGGATCGCGTTCGCGCCGGCCGCGGTGACGACGGCGAGGCCGTAGGTCATCACCATGCCGAGCTGGTTGGCCGTCTCGACCTGGTCGGGCCGGCGGAGCAGGTTCGGGACCGCCGCCTCTTTCGAGGGGATCCACATGCTCGCCGCGCTGCCGACGAGGAAGTTGCCGACGAGCAACCACCACGGCGCGCTGACGAAGGCGATGGACAGCAGGAAACCGCAGCGCAGCAGGTCGGAGACGACCATGACCTTGCGGCGGTCGAACCGGTCCGCGAGCAGCCCGCCCACGGGCGCGAACAGCAGCCCCGGCGCCAGGCCGGTCAGGACGACGCCGACGAAGGCGAAGTTCTGCGCGAAGTAGTTGTCCGTCAGCTTCGTGGCCAGGCCGGTGAGAGCCAGGATGTTCAGCCAGTCGGCCACGCTGCACAGGTACGTGACGCCCCAGAGCCGCCGGAAAGGTTTGATCGCCAGTACCCGCCGGACCCGGTTCATCGTGGACGCCTCGGCGCCCGACGACGAACCCGGACCGGCCCCGGGTACCGATCGCACGCCCTCGCTGATACGCCCACCCCACTAATCACCGCGGTGCCGGACGCCCTCGTGAGGACCCGACCGTGAAGCCAGGGTAGCCCGATCGGCCCCTGGCGCGCGGGACGGCCCCGTGGTGCGGGGCAGGCGGTGACCGGCGAAGGGACGCTAGTCGAACAGTCCGGTCACGCTGCTGACCAGGCTCGACACCATCTCGATGGCGACGAAACCGAACACGATCAGCAGGATGACGGCCAGCATGACCCCCGCGGCGCTCGACGACGGCCGATTGAACGCCGGCATCGACACCGCCGGCATCCGGGGCAGCCTGCGCCGCTTGACGGGCACGAGGTCGACGTCCTCCACGTCGTCCTCGGCGAGCGGATCCTGCCGGACGGGCCGCATCAGCTGCGGCGGCCGGGTCGGCCAGGTGCGCCGCCGGTTCCGCTGCCGGGGAAGCAAGCCCAGCGGCTGGTCCGCGCCCAGGGTGCCCGCCGGAGGAACGGCTTCCGGCGCTCTCACGCCGGCTTCCCGGTCCTCGCGGAGCGTCTCCTCGACCATCCGGCGCACGGCTTCTTCGTCGGGCTGCACCGGCCCGGCCACCGGGATGGCGGCGGGCTCGTGGCCATTCGGAATCGCGCTGCGTGGCTCGGGCGCCGCGGTGACCAGCCCGGAGACCGGATCCGCGAACGTCTCGCCGGACGCTTCGGACAGTGTGCCGTCGCGCTGAGTGAGCTCGGGGGCATTGAAGAAGGGAGCCTCACCGTTCGCGCTCATGGTGACCACCTCACTACTGAATGTCCTCGCCTTTCCAGGGTAGCGACGCTGGCGGATAACGCATCCGCCCAATGGCTCTGTCTCCAGTGGATAGTCCGTCACGGAGCGCAAGCCCGCACCCGAACCCCCTGCAGTGTCCAGTCCGCCGGTGGCCCGGTCGACCGCCAGTGGTGACAGATCGTAGTGAGTCCGCTCACGTCGGCTGCGCGGGGTGGCCGGCCGGAGGCCGGCCTACGGGTGGCCAGTTCGAGGGCTTCCGCTCAGGGCGTCTCCTCCTGTCCGAGGTCGATCATCTTGCGGCACCAGTCGCGGAGCATGCCGCGGCTGAAGGGACTCAAGACCAGCTGCCGGCGGCCGTCGCCCCGGTCCAAGGCCGCCAGAGCGAAGCGGCCCAGGTCCGTGTCGATCAGGACGAAGCCGTGGTCCGGGAACTCCGCGCACAGGCCGCCGAAGGCCAGCATGTCCAGGACCGCCGTTCCGGACCGCGGGCGGGCCAGGAGCTCTCTCATCGCTCCCACGTCGTCGTCCTGGCCGTCGTGGACCAGGCCGTCGTCGTCGACCGAGACCCAGATCGCCCGCGCCGAAGCGCCGAACGGGACCTCCGGCAGCTCCGCCACCAGCATCTCCGGCAGCTCCTCGAAGTCGGCCAGGTGGATCGCCGTGCGGCCGGGCAGCGAGCCCATCATGAACGCGCGCTCGCCATCGGCGTAGCAGCGGATGTCCGCGGTCTCCGGCCCTTCGTCGAACACGCCGCACAGTGCCGCCCGGACCGAACCTCGCAGCATCAGCGACACCACCTCGAAGCCGAGCTCGTTCAGCTCGCCGTTTTCACCGAACGGGGTGCCGTCGATCCAGGCGGCCCACGCCACGTGCCGCTCGACCTCGGCCACCAGGTCCGCCGGGTCGTCCGACACCGGGCCGTGGACCAGGATGTCGTCGTCGCTGACGTCCGGGTTGTACAGCCGGTCGACCGGCTCGCGGTCCGGCATCGCCGCCAGCACCGGACCCGCGGCCAGCTCGAGCAGCTCCCGCGCCGCCGTGCGTTCAGCCATGCCGGCGCCTCTCGCCCGGAACCGCCGGTGACCCGGCCGCCGGCCGCGGCTCCGGAACGCCGCTGTTGAGCTCGACGGCCGCGAGGATCGCCTCGCGCACGGTCAGGTCCTTCGAGGCCGCCGCGACCACCCGGTCCACCCCTTCCCCGGCCGTCGTCCGCACCGCCGCGTCCTCAGGCATGGCTCTGCACCGCCTCGACGATCCACTGCTCGGCCGTGCTCCGCGACGCCGGACCCCAGGTGACCGTCCAGCGGCCGGTCCGGGCCACCGCGGCGCTGAACTGGTACCGGCCGAGGTCGTTGTCCACCAGCCCGAACGCGCCGTGCGGGTACTCGGCCAGGATCGCGTTGCGCACCGCGAGGTCGACCAGCACCGTGCCCAGCCGCGGCCGGGCCGCACACGCCCGGATCAGCTCGACCGCCCGCTCGCACCGGCGTGGGATCAGACCGCGCTCGTCGGTCTCGATGCGCAGGTGCTCCCCCGGCCCCGGCGGCCGGTCGGGCAGCCCGTCGAACACCCAGCCCGGCAGCTCGCTGAGGAAGCCCGACCGCAGCCGCGCGCGGTTGCCCAGCTTGTGCAGCACCGTGGTGTAGTCCTCGTCGCCGAAGAACCGCACCTCCCACGGCTTGGCCCGGGCCGGGAAAACCCCGGTGACCACGCCGCGGATGAACCCACCGCGCAGCGCCCGGTACAGCCCGACGGCTTCCGCGGTGACCTCGCCACCCGGCGCGAGACCGATCGCCGCCATCCCGGCGACGAACCGCGTGTACTGCTCCACCTCGTCCGCGAGGCTCGACGCGGGCGAGGAGCGACGGCCCGGCAGGGGCCCGGTGTCCGCCAGCACCGGCGGGATCTCGAACTCGGGGTCGTAGAACTCCATCACCGAGGGCCGCTCCGGCACCTCGGCCGACAGCGGGGCGATGACCTCGTCGATGACGTCGAAGACGGCGACTGCGTTGCTCACCCCTCGATTGAACACCCTGGCACCGACAATTTCTCGCACATGTGTTCGAGCAGGTGAGATCGTTCGGCAAACGGTCGGCGAGTGGCTCAGCCATGGTCCGGCACCCGCCCCTCGACGAACTCCGCGAGCCGCTCCACGGTCCCGGGCAGCCACCAGAACCGGCGGTGACCGCCCCGCGGTCTGCTCAGCACCGCCAGGTGCCGGCCCCGGTCGTCGTCGACGAACGCGAGCATCTCCCACCGCGACCGCTCGCCGTCGCGGGCGATGTCGAGCTGGACGGTGCCACGCCGGGCCCGCCGCAGATCGTCCATCAGGTCGAGGACGAGACACTCCTGCTCGGCCTCGAGCACGCCACGCTCGTCGGCATCGAGGTACAGCCCCTCGCCCGCCACCGGCGGAAGGGCAGGCAGGCGCGCCAACGCCAGCCGGAGCAGCTCCGCGACACTGCCCGGCGAGGGTCCGGACAGCCGCACGCCGTCGCCGGCGATCCCGAACGTGCTCCGGTCGTCGAAGAACGCCGAGGTCCACGGCTCGCCGGCCATCGCGACGGCCACACCGCAGACGCCGCCGCTGCCCGGGAAGCCGGGCAGCGACTCCATCAGGTTCAGGGCGGAGGCACTGCCGGCGGCCGCCGCCCGGACCGGCTTGAGGATCTTGGTAGTCACCGTGTGCACGGTGCGTGGTGTTCTGGTCACGCGTTCATGGAACCCGGCACCACCGACAATTCCCGAACATCCGTTCGAGGTGTCACTCGAAGGTGTGACGTCGAAGGCCTCCCCACCAGGTCGGCGGGGAGGCCTTCGAGCCGGACTTACTTGGCCTTCGTCGCGGTCGAGCTCGACCGCTTGGCCGCGGTCGACTTCGCGGCCGCCGCCTTCTTGGTCGTGCCCGCCTTGACCGTCTTCGCCGTCGTGGAAGCCGGCTTGCGCGCCGGCGCCTTCCGCTTCGGCGCCGGCCCCTTGGCCCGCTTCTCCGCCAGCAGCTCGGACGCCCGTTCCGCGGTCAGCGACTCGATTTCGTCGCCCTTCCGCAGCGTCGCGTTGTACTCGCCGTCGGTGACGTACGGGCCGAACCGGCCGTCCTTGACCACCATCGGCTTCTTCGACACCGGGTCCTCGCCGAGTTCCTTGAGCGGCGGCTTCGCCGTCGCGGACCGGCCCCGCTGCTTCGGCTCCGCGTAGATCTTCAGTGCTTCTTCGAGGGTGATCGAGAAGAGCTGGTCCTCGGTCGAGAGCGACCGCGAGTCCGTGCCCTTCTTCAGGTACGGCCCGTAGCGCCCGTTCTGCGCCGTGATCTCGTCGCCGGACTCCGGGTCCTTGCCGACCACGCGCGGCAGCGAGAGCAGCTTCAGCGCGTCTTCCAACGTGATGGTCTCGATGTCCATCGACTTGAACAGCGAGCCCGTACGCGGCTTTGGCGCCTTGGCCTTCGCGGACTTCTTCTGCGCGGCCGTCGCGTCCTCGGGGATCTCGATCTCCGGGAGCACCTCGGTCACGTACGGCCCGAAGCGGCCTTCCTTCGCCACGATCTCGTGTCCGCTCACCGGGTCGGCGCCCAGCGAACGACCTTCCTGCGGGGTCGCGAACAGCTTCTCCGCGACCTCCTGCGTGAGCTCGTCCGGCGGCAGGTCCTCCGGCAGGTTCGCCCGCTGCGAGTTCCCGTCGACCTCGCGCTCGAGGTACGGCCCGTAGCGGCCGACCCGGACCACGACGGTGTGCCCGTTTTCGTCACTGAACAGCGGGATCGAGTTGATCTCCCGCGCGTCGATGTCCTCGACGCTGCCCTCGACGAGCTTCTTCAGCCCGCCCAGCCGGCCGATCGAGCCGTCGACGCCCATGTCGCCGCCGAAGTAGAACTTCGACAGCCACTGGCCGCGCTGCTCGTCACCGTTGGCGATGCGGTCGAGCTCGTCCTCCATTCCGGCGGTGAAGTCGTAGTCGACCAGCCGCTCGAAGTGCCGTTCCATCAGGCCGATCACGGCGAACGCGACCCACGACGGAACGAGCGCGGAGCCCTTCTTCCAGACGTACCCGCGGTCCTGGATGGTCTTGATGATCGACGCGTACGTCGACGGGCGGCCGATGCCCAGCTCTTCCAGCTTGCTGACCAGGCTCGGCTCCGAGTACCGCGCCGGCGGCGACGTGGTGTGGCCGTCCGGGTTCAGGTCCGCGGCGGTCAGCGCCTGGTCCTTCTCCAGCACCGGCAGGCGGCTCTGCTTGTCGTCGGCCTCGCCACCGGTCTCGGTGTCGACCGCCTCGACGTACGCCTTGAGGAAGCCCGCGAAGGTGATCGTGCGGCCCGAAGCGGCGAAGGTGCACTCCTCGCCCGAGGTCGCGTTGCCGACGATGCGCACGGACATCGTGGTGCCCTTGGCGTCCGCCATCTGCGACGCGATCGTGCGCTGCCAGATCATCTCGTAGAGCCGGTACTCGTCGGTGTCCAGCTCGCTCGCGACCTGGCCCGGCGTGCGGAAGACCTCGCCCGACGGCCGGATCGCCTCGTGGGCCTCCTGCGCGTTCTTGACCTTGCGCGTGTACTGGCGCGGCGTCGGCGAGACGTACTCCTTGCCGTACAGCTGCGTGGCCTGGCTGCGCGCGGCCGAGATCGCCGACTCCGACAGCGTCGTGGAGTCGGTACGCATATAAGTGATGTAGCCGTTTTCGTACAGCTTCTGCGCGATCCGCATGGTGCGCTCCGAGGTGAACCGCATCTTGCGGCCCGCCTCCTGCTGCAGCGTCGAGGTCATGAAGGGCGCGTACGGCTTCCGCGTGTACGGCTTCTCCTCGACGCTGGAGACCTTGAAGTCACGCTGCTTCAGCGCCTCGGCGAGGCGCCGCGCGTCGGCCTCGGCCAGCACGCGGACCTCGTTGTTCGACGCCTTGAGCTGGCCGTCCGAGCCGAAGTCGCGGCCGGTGGCCAGGCGCGCGCCGTCGACGGCGACGAGCCGGGCGGAGAAGTTTCGCGGCGAAGCCTCTTCGCCGGCGTCCATCGCTGCGGAGATGTCCCAGTACGACGCCGAGGTGAAGCGCATCCGCTCGCGTTCACGCTCGACCACGATCCGGGTCGCCACCGACTGCACGCGGCCGGCCGAAAGCTTCGGCATGACCTTCTTCCACAGCACCGGCGAGACCTCGTAGCCGTAGAGGCGGTCGAGGATGCGGCGGGTCTCCTGGGCGTCGACGAGATCGACGTCGAGCTCACGGGTCGAGTCGGCGGCCGCGAGGATGGCCTGCTCGGTGACCTCGTGGAAGACCATCCGGCGGACCGGGACCTTCGGCTTCAGCGTCTCGAGGAGGTGCCACGCGATGGCTTCGCCCTCGCGGTCGGGGTCCGTGGCGAGGTAGAGCTCGTCGACGTCCTTCAGCAGGCTCTTGAGCTCGGTGACCTTGGACTTCTTGTCCGGGGTGACCACGTAGAGGGCCTTGAAGCCGTTGTCGACGTCGACGCCGAGCCGCGCCCAGGCTTCGCCCTTGTACTGGGCGGGCACGTCGGCGGCACCACGAGGCAGGTCACGGATGTGCCCGACGGAGGACTCGACGACGTAACCGCCGCCGAGGTAGGGCGCGATCTTGCGGGCCTTCGTCGGCGACTCGACGATGACCAGCCGCCGGTGCCCGGCGCCGTTGTCCGCCGAGGCTCCGTTCTTCTTGGTCCGTGCTCCTGCCACGCTGTCCTGCTCTCCGCTCATCTCGCCCCGCCGCCGCGGGACTGCACCACGTCCCTGCCAGGGCCCGTGTCTCGACCTGCCAGTGTGCACGCTGTTCCGGCCCGGACGGCGCGGAGGTGGCCCAACACGCCGCCGGTCCTGTGCCCAGCGCATCGCCGCTGACCTCGGCGATGTTTCCCCAACGTACCTGCCAAGTGATTTCGGCCACGTCCCGCGCAGCCTAGCGCGTGACCATCCGGATACCCTCCGTTCGACGGTGGTGGGCGCGGGGAGGTGACCGCTTCACTGGTTTCCCCGTCCAGCCGAAAGGACCCGCCATGACCCGACGCCTGCTCGGCGCCCTGTTCACCGCCGCGACCGCCACAGTATTACTGGGGGTCACTCCGGCGAACGCGGCCGCGGCGAACTTCGCCGGCACCGTGGCCCTGTCCAACTGCTCGGGGTCGGTGGTCAAGCCCGCCGCGACGCCCGACACCGCGCCCGCGCTCGTCATGTCCAACGGGCACTGCCTCGAAACCGGTTTCCCGGCGCCGGGCCAAGTAATCACCAACCGCACCTCCAGCCGGACGTTCACGCTGCTCACCGCCAGCGGCAGCAACAAGGCGACGCTGCGGGCCAAGAAGATCGTCTACGGCACGATGACCGACACCGACGTGTCGCTCTACCAGCTCACCACCACCTACGCGCAGATCAAGGCCAGCTACGGGATCTCGCCGTTGGAACTGTCGAACGCCCACCCGTCGGCCGGCGCGGCGATCGACGTCGTCTCGGGCTACTGGAAGCGCATCTACTCCTGCAACATCGACGGTTTCGCCTACCGGCTGAAAGAGGGCAGCTGGACCTGGAAGGACTCGATCCGCTACACCTCCGCCTGCCAGACCATCGGCGGCACCTCCGGTTCGCCGATCATCTCCGGCGGCAAGGTCGTCGGCGTCAACAACACCGGCAACGAGGACGGCGAACGCTGCACGGACAACAACCCGTGCGAGGTCGACCAGGCCGGCAACGTCACGGTGCGCTACAAGACGAACTACGGCCAGGAGACCTACGGCATCCCGGCCTGCCTCACCGCGGCCAACGAAATCGCGCTCACCCAGGCCGGCTGCACGCTGCCCCGGCCCTGACGCGGCTCTCGCACCCGGTCAGGCCGTGCTCGTCACGGCCTCCGGGTGCGGGACCGGTTGCGGCTCCGCACCCGGCCACGCCGCTTCGGCGCCGGGTGGCGGCTCCCCGATCAGTTCCAGCAGCGCCTCCAACCGGCGTTTGCCGGTGACTTTGACGGCCGGGACCTCGGCCTTCGGACCGGTCAGCTTCGCCGCGACACCCAACGGCGTCAGCGCTTCGACGAGCCGCTCGTGCATGCCGGGCGCGAGCGGGTCCACCGCCAGCAGGTAACCCTGTGTCGCGGGGCGGCCGCCGGCCAGCGCCCACATCCGCAGCATCGCGCCGCTCAGCCGGAACCCGTCCGGCACCGCCTTGCCCGAGTCGTCCTCGACCGGGCCTGCGCAGCCCTCACGCAGCCACCGGAGCGCCAGCGGCAGCAGGTCGACCCGGAACGACGTCCGCACCTGCGGACGGCCGCAGTCGGCCTTCGACACCTGGGCGTCCGCACCGCGGCAGCGGAACTCGCCGGCCAGGACGTGCGCCCGCCACGGCTCCTCGACGACCACCGAAAGCCGGGCGGCGGTGCGCCCGAACCCGGTGATCTGGCCGTGGCAGCACAGCAGGCCGGCCAGGTCGCCCAGGCCCGGCCCGCTGGCCTCGGCGGAGAAGAGCGAGATCGTCCGATCCACCGCGCTATACTAGAACACAAGTTCGATTCACGGCAGGCCTCGCGCGGATCTTCAGCCGGCAGGCTGATCCAGCTGGCGGCAGGCCGGCGCGCGCTGTTCCGCCGCGGTGAGGGCCGGGACGTCCTTGAGGCCCTTGAGGTAGTCGAGCGCGTCGAGGCGGTCGAGCGTCGCCCTGGCCTGGCCGAGGGCCTCCTTCGTCGCCGTCGCGTTCCCGCGGGCCGCCTCGATGCGACGGCGGGCGGTATCCGCAGCCGCCCGGATTTCGGTGAACTGCCCGATGACGTCCTTGCGCCCGCCGTCCGCCGACGGCACGGGCGGCGCGCCGAGCGCCTTCAGCCCGGACAGGCTCTGGTCGAGCCCGTCGACCACCGAAGAAAGCAGGTCACTGGAGGTCCGGGACGCCTTCTGCGGCGTGCTGGGATCGACGGCGGGCAGTGCGGCGAGGGCCCGGACCAGGTGCGTCACGGCGTCGCAGTAGCCACCCGCCCACCTCGCCGCGGGATCGGCCTGGGGCACCGCGGTCGTCACCGGCAGTTCCTGCTTCCCCGGCGGCGGCTGCACCGCGGCCGGCTGCCCGCACCCGGCGAGACCGAGGGAGATCGTCGCGGCCAGAGCGGCGAAAACGGTCGACCGCTGCCGCACCCGCGTACCTCCTGCCCGACGACGTCCCGGCAGCCCCGACGGTACCGATTCGGTGCTGCTTCGCAAGTCGCCTGGCCTTTCTGGGATCGCCTGTCCGAGCCTGGGCAAGCCCCGGGCCCGGCACGCGTCGCCGCGCACCGGGCCCGGGGTCACCTGGAGCTCAGGCCTTGATCTCGGCCGGAGTGTCGGAGATGACGGTGCCCCGCCGCTTCGACACCACGACCGCGGCCACGATCACGGCGACCGCGACCAGCGAGATGATGATGCGGACCGCGGTGTTGGCGCTGTCGCCGACCGTGAGCTGCACGATGGCGGGCGCGATCAGCACGGAAACCAGGTTCATCACCTTGATCAGCGGGTTGATGGCCGGTCCGGCGGTGTCCTTGAACGGGTCGCCCACGGTGTCACCGATGATGGTGGCCTCGTGCGCGGCCGAACCCTTGCCGCCGTGGTTGCCGTCTTCGACCAGCTTCTTGGCGTTGTCCCACGCGCCACCGGAGTTGGCGAGGAAGATCGCCATCAGGGTGCCGCAGGCGATCGCGCCGGCCAGGTAGCCGGCGAGCGCGCTGGTGCCCAGGCCGAAGCCGACGGCGATCGGGGCGAAGACCGCCAGCAGACCCGGCGTCGTCAGCTCACGCAGCGAGTCGCGCGTGACGATGTCGACGACCTTGCCGTACTCGGGCCGGGTGGTGCCCTCCATGATCCCCGGGATGTCGCGGAACTGGCGGCGCACTTCGTAGACGACCGCGCCGGCGGCCCGGGACACCGCGTTGACCGCGAGGCCGGAGAACATGAAGACCACAGCCGCGCCGACGATCACGCCGACCAGGGTGGCCGGACCCACGATGTTGGCGACGAACTCGCCGCCGACCCCGACCGCCTTCGTGATCGCGTCCGAGTAGGAACCGAACAGCGCCGTCGCGGCGAGGACCGCCGTGGCGATCGCGATGCCCTTGGTGATCGCCTTCGTGGTGTTGCCGACCGCGTCGAGCTCGGTGAGGATCTGCGCGGCCTTCTCGTCGACGTCGCCCGACATCTCGGCGATGCCCTGCGCGTTGTCCGAGACCGGGCCGAAGGTGTCCATCGCGACGATGACGCCGACGGTGGTCAGCAGACCGGTGCCGGCCAGCGCCACGGCGAACAGCGCGACGCCGCCGCCCAGCAGGTACGCGCCGAACACGGCCGCGCCGATGACCAGCGCGGTGTACACAGCGGACTCGAAACCGATCGAGATGCCGGACAGGATGACCGTCGCCGCACCGGTTTCCGACGTGTTGCCGACGTCCTTGACCGGCTTGTACTCGGTGCCGGTGTAGTAACCCGTCAGCTTCAGGATGATCGCCGCGAGGACGATGCCGATGATCACCGCGACGGTCGCGATGACCGCCGGGTTGCCCGAGTTCTCGAAGCCCGCACCGAATTCGGAGAAGCTGCTCGGCAGGTACACGAACGCCGCGATCGCCGACAGCACCGCGGAGATGACCGCGGAGATGTAGAAGGACCGGTTGATCGTGACCAGACCGCCCTCGCCGGCGCGCGCCTTCGTGATGTAGACACCGATCACCGCCGTGATCACGCCGATGGCCGGCACGATCAGCGGGAAGATCAGGCCGTGCACGCCGAAGGCGGTGCTGCCCAGGATCAGTGCGGCGACCAGCATGACGGCGTAGGACTCGAAGAGGTCCGCGGCCATGCCGGCACAGTCACCGACGTTGTCGCCCACGTTGTCCGCGATGGTCGCGGCGTTGCGGGGGTCGTCCTCCGGGATGCCCTGCTCGACCTTGCCGACCAGGTCCGCGCCGACGTCGGCGGCCTTGGTGAAGATACCGCCGCCGACACGCATGAACATCGCGATCAGCGCGGCGCCGAAGCCGAAGCCCTCCAGCACCTTGGGCGCCTGGCCGGTGTAGACCAGCACGACGACCGCGGCACCGAACAGGCCGAGGCCGACGGTGATCATGCCGACGACGCCACCGGTGCGGAACGCGATGCGCATCGCCGTCTCGCGGCCGCCCTCCTCACGCGACGCGGCGGCGACGCGCAGGTTCGCCTGCGTCGCCAGCCACATGCCGAGGTAGCCGATCGCGAACGAGAATCCCGCGCCGACCAGGAAGAAGATCGATCGGCCGATCTTCTCGTTCCAGTCGTCCGCGGGAAGGATGAAGAGCAGGAGGAACACGATCACGCCGAAAATGGCGAGGGTGTTCCGTTGCCGCTTGAGGTACGCGGCCGCGCCTTCCTGCACCGCCTTGGCGATGTCCTGCATCTTGGCGGTGCCCTGGCCTGCGGCCAGCACCTCCTTGAGCAAGACGTAGCCAATGACGAGTGCGGCAAGCGCGACCACGGCGACTACACCGACAATCGTGTAGCCACCTCCGGAGAGCGTGATGGACCCGCCCTCCGCGAGGAACTGCCGTGACATTCGTCCTCCAGGAGACGTCGCCGTGCGCCAGCGTCGACGGCAAGCCGAGGGTTCGACACGGCCGGCGCTGGCATGGACCCTGTACCGAGCGACACGCTAGCCGGGCAGCAATGCACGTCTCACATGACGCTCACCACAGAGGGTGTGGATTGCGGGAGTGTATTGGTATCGCAACCTGCGTCTTCACGCCGTCCCGGGGACGGTACATTCCGTTACCTTGTGAGCCTCCTCACTTGATCGATCACCCTTTCGCCGATCCGTTGGCGCAGCTGGGGATGCCGGAACTGTCGGACCCCTGTGCCAAGCTCGGCGGGTGGACGAATCACGGGGGCAGCGGCTGCTGAGGCGGGTGACCGCCGGCACCCCGTCGCGCGAGCACCCGGTCACGCACGTCGCGGACCTGCCTGGTCGCGCGGCGCGCTACGCAGAGTGGCCACCTTGGGTGGATCCGGCGGTTATCGCTGCGCTGCGTGATTGCGGCGTCTCGGCCCCCTGGGCGCACCAGGCCGAGGCGGCTTCGCACGCGTACGAGGGCCGTCACGTCGTGATTTCGACCGGGACGGCCTCGGGCAAGTCACTCGCCTACCAGCTGCCGGTGCTGTCCCGGCTGGCCGCGGGCGAGAAGGCGAACGCGCTGTACCTGTCGCCGACGAAGGCGCTGGGCGCGGACCAGCTGCGCGCCGTGTCCTCTTTGGACGTGCCGGGGGTGCGGGCGGCGTCGTTCGACGGCGACACGCCCATGGCCGAGCGTGACTGGGTGCGCGCGCACGCGAACTGGGTGTTCACCAACCCGGACATGCTGCACCGCGGGATCCTGTCGGCGCACGGCCGGTGGGCCACGTTCTTCCGGCGGCTCAGCTGCGTGGTCGTCGACGAGTGCCACAGCTATCGCGGCGTCTTCGGCTCGCACGTCGCCTTGCTGCTTCGCCGGCTTCGGCGGGTGGCTGAGCACTACGGCGCTTCGCCGGTCTTCGTGCTCGCTTCGGCGACGACGGCGTCGCCCGCTTCGTTCGCTACGCGGTTGACGGGTGTGCCTTGTGTCGCGGTGACGGAGGACGCTTCGCCTCGCGGGGCGCGCACGGTCGCGTTGTGGGAGCCGCCGCTGCTGGAGGAGCTGACCGGGGAAAACGGCGCGCCGGTCCGGCGTTCGGCCGGGGCGGAGACATCGCGGATCCTCGCCGACCTGGTCCTGGAAGGTGCGCGGTCGCTGGCCTTCATCAGGTCGCGGCGCGGCGCGGAACTGGCGGCACTGGGTGCGCGCCGCATTTTGTCCGAAGTGGACCCAGTCTTGGCGGAAACCGTTGCGGCGTACCGGTCTGGCTACCTGCCGGAGGAGCGTCGCGCACTGGAGGCCGCGCTGCTGGCCGGCCGGCTGCTGGGGGTCGCGACGACGAACGCCTTGGAGCTCGGCGTCGACATCGCGGGCCTGGACGCGGTGGTGCTGGCCGGCTACCCGGGCACGCTCGCGTCGTTCTGGCAGCAGGCCGGCCGGGCGGGCCGGTCCGGCGATTCGGCGCTGGTGGTGTTCGTCGCGCGGGACGACCCGCTCGACACCTACCTGGTGCACCACCCGGCGGCGTTGCTTTCGCGGCCGGTGGAGACGGCGGTGCTCGACCCCGCGAACCCGTACGTGCTGGCGCCGCAGCTCGCGTGCGCCGTGGCCGAGCTGCCGCTGACGCTGCCCGAACTGGAGGTGTTCGGCGGCGCGGCGGCCCAGGAGGTGCTGGCCGAGCTGGCGGAACAGAAGCTGGTGCGGCGCCGGTCGAGCGGGTGGTACTGGACTTCGCGGGACCGGCCGCACGCCGAGGTCGGCATCCGCGGCACCGGCGGGGAGCAGATCGCGGTGGTCGAAGCGGACTCCGGCCGGATGCTCGGCACGGTCGACCCGGGTTCGGCCTGCTTCGCCGTGCACCCCGGCGCGGTGTACCTGCACCAGGGGTCGTCGTACGTCGTCGACGAGCTGGATCTGGAAACCGGGCTGGCGCTGGTGCACGCGGAGAACCCGGACTGGACGACGACACCGCGCGAAGTCGTGGACATCTCGGTGCTGAGCACCCAGGAGAAACAGGACTTCGGCGGGGTGAGCGTCTGCCTCGGCGAGGTGGCCGTGACGTCGCAGGTCGTCGGGTACCTGCGACGCCGGCCGTCCGGGGAGGTACTGGACCACACGCCGCTCGACCTGCCGGAGCAGAGCCTGCGGACGCGCGCGGTCTGGTACACGGTGTCCGCCGAGCTGCTCGGCGGGGACTCGTCGTCCGCTGGTGCCGCTGATGCGGATGGTTCCGATGGCTCGGGTGGCTCCGGCGGCTCGGAGGGTTCCGATGGCGAGGCGGGGACCGGGGGCCATCGGGTGGGGACCGAATCTGCGGGGCCGGTGGGGACCGGGGAGGAGACCCAGGCGAACGGTCGGGGGCCCGTTCACGAGGGTGGCAGGACACCGGGGGGTGCCGGATTGGTTCCGGCACGGGTCCCCGGTGCCCTGCACGCCGCCGAGCACGCGGCGATCGGCCTGCTACCGCTGTTCGCTACGTGCGACCGGTGGGACATCGGCGGGGTGAGTACCGCGTGGCACGAAGACACCGGGGAGGCGACGGTGTTCGTGCATGACGGCCATCCCGGGGGTGCGGGATTTGCCGAACGCGGTTATGCCGCGATTGTCCCGTGGCTGGCCGCAACGCGGGAGGCGATCGTCTCCTGCGAGTGCCCGACGGGATGCCCGTCCTGCGTCCAGTCGCCGAAGTGCGGGAACGGCAACGAGCCGCTGGACAAGGCGGGGGCAGTGGCTGTGCTGGGCACCGTGCTCGGGGCGTTGCGTCAACACGGCACCTAGAACGGCCACTTGGTGGTTCATGGAGTTGTGTCCTGCTCCGCCTCGCCCGGGCTGGGACCGGCCGGCGGCGGTGGTTCGGGTGGTTCAGGCGGCGCTGGTCTGGACCAGCTGCGCCGAGCGCTCGCCGGCCAGGGCCCGCACGAGGACGTCGTGCACCTCGGCGGCGTCCGGCAGCTGCCAGCCGCAGACCTCGGGCTTCACGCGCCAGTGCACAACACCGTGCTGGAACGGCGAAGGCGGCAGCGGGATGTAGCTGTCCTTGCCGTGCCACTGGATGGAGGCGCGGGTCGCCAGCTCGGCCGGAACGTGGTCGGCGACGGTGGTGAGGAAGAGCCAGCGGCCGTTCGGCAGCGCGATGATGGGCGCGGGGTGCCCGAGGGCGCGGAGGAGGCGGCAGGCGCGCTTGCCGAGTTCGTCGTCGACCTCGACGGCGTCGAGCACGGTGCCGGTGGCGACGAGCAGGCTGTGGGTGCGGTCGGAGAACCAGGTGGCGACCTCGTGGGCATGGGTGCCGAGCTGTTCACGCCAGGCGTCGATGGCCGGAACCGGACGGCGCCAGGTGAGGTCGTCGCCTTCCGCGAGCGGAGCGGGGTCGACGCCCGGGAGCACCGGCCAGCCGCGCCAGGCAAGCCCGATCGCCTCCGCCCGCAGTTCGATGCGGAAGGCGCCCCGCCAGCTGTCCGGCCAATTCGCGTCCAACATTGTGTTTCCTGCTTTCGAGTTCCGGCTTCTCCGCGACGCTAAACCCTGTCGTGGTGTTGCACATCTCACTTAACGGCAAGTTGCACATTGCCCGGAACCCCCGCGCGACAACCGGTGGTTACGAGGCGATGAACGCCCAGTGATCCGTACCGCCCGACCGAAGCCCCCGGCGCGGATGGACGGTGAACGGTGACCGCACACGGACCGTTCGTCGCGGAAACCCCAGGATCCGCGGCGTTCCGGGCCCTCGATCGGTGGCGCCGGTGCGCCGGTTCGGCCCAGGTGAGCAGCCGATTCGACCGCTCGCCGTGCATCAACGACCGCTGCCCGTGACAATCAGCCGCTCATCGCCCAGCTCCACGGATCAGCCGGTCACCGCCCCATACCGACCGGTCGGCGTCCGCCGGGCGGCGAGGGCCGGGATTGCCGCCGAGCGCCTCGCCGAGCGGCGGTGGGCCGCGGGTGGCGGCGGGGCGCTGTGGTGGCGGGGCGCTGTGGTGGGCGCGCGATGGTGTCGCGTTCTGCGGACAGGGGCGGAGCCGGGCAGGGGCGCCAGCGCGGCGGTGCGCTGTCCGGGCGAGCGCGCGGTTCAGCCACCAGCTCCGAGCGGACGGATCGGCGTGCCACCCAGGTTGTCGGTCGGTGCCGCCGTTGCTGGGCTCAGTTGTCGGCCGCCGGGCCGGCGCGGGCGTGGGCGGATGGCCTTGGCAGGCCCGCCAGGTCGGGGCCTCTTGCCTCGACTTCGACCAGCGCGTCGAGCTGTTGCCATCGGCAGCTCACGAGCCTCACTCCCATCCGGTCGGCCACCCATCTCGCGCGTTCGCACGCTTGGACTGGACCTTCGTTCGCGTGGGAGGCCGCGGCCAACGCGCCCAGGTCGGCCGCCGACTCGGCCCGATGGCGCGCTATCACCGTCGCTCCCAGCCACAACGCCAGCGTTGCCACGCCCGTCAGGGCCGCGACCGCCAATGCCGTCCAGATCGTGGCCGCTCCGCCGTCCGGGGTCTGCCCGTCAGCCTTGAGCACTTCTCACCTCCGTACCCGGCTCGGCGACCGCGTAGGCCGTTGCGTCGAGGTGGATTGCCGGGAGGAGGCCGGATGCCGGGTGGGCCGTCACCTTGGCCGTGATCGTGTCGCCGATTTGCTCGAACGTCAGGTTCGCGCCCGGCGGCCCGATCTCGTGGACCGCGGCCGCCGCCTCGGCCGGCTGGCCCCTCGCCAGGAGCCGCGCCGCTTCGCGGGCCGCGTCCGTGCAGCGCAGCTGGCTCGTCAGCACCGCGATGCCCGCGACCAGCAGGACCGTCACCACCGTCAAGCCGGCCAGGCCGAGCGCTGCCTCGACGGTCACCGCGCCTTCGTCCCCGCGCCTCATGACGGCACCGACAAGGCCTTCATGACCAGGTTCGTCAGCCAGGAGACGACTGAGTCTCCGGTGAGCAAGGAGTAGAGGACAGCGGCGAAGGCCGCGACGGCGACCGTGACGATGGCGTACTCGACCGTCGTGGAACCTTCGTCCGAGCGGGGCCGGCGGCGGAACGTGCGCATGAGGGTCTCCCTTCGATGGGGGTTCGTGGTCAGAAGAGCGGGCCGAGCCGCCCGGCCAGGCCGAGGACGACCGGCAGCACGCCCAGGCAGAAGAAGGCCGGCAAGAAACACAGACCGACCGGCAGCGCGAGCGCCACCCCGGCCCGCTCGGCGCGTTCCTCGGCTTCGGTGGCCAGCTCGTCGCGGAACCGTCCGGCGAGGTCGCCTGCCGCCGCGGCGAACGCCGCCCCGGACCGGGACGTCCGGATCGCCGCGGCCGCCAGCTCGCCCAGGCCGGGGACGGCCTGCACCGGCGCCCAAGCCTCGTCCGGGCTGGAGCCGAGGGCGAGCAATCCCGCCGTCGAGCTCAGCGCCGTACTCGCTGCCGCGGGCGCGGTGCCCGCCACGGCCTCCAACGCCGAGGGAACCGGCAGGCCGGCGCGCAGGCAGGCGGCGAGGAGGTCGAGCGTGCCGGCCAGCCGCAGCTTGGCGGCGATGTCCACGGCCAGTGGCCGCGGACGGCGAGTGCGGCGGATCGCCCACCACCCGGTCGCCGTCACGATCGTGCCCGCCACCGCCCCGGCGACCCCGCCGACCAGCACCGCTGTCGAGACGCCGCCCAGCGCCGCCGCGATGTGCGGTAGCGCGCGGTGGCCCACGCGGACGGGCTTCGGGCCCTCGGTCAGCCGGGTGAAACGCCGCACGATGGCTTCGTCCGGCCAGCTCAGCAATGCTCCGGCGAAAAGCAGGAGCGCGATCGTGGTCACCGGATCCGCACCCGTCCGGTCAGGGCCCGGCACCAGGCCGTGCCCGCCCAGAGCAGGACACACCCGGCGACCAGCAGTACCTGGCCCGGTGTGCTGCCGGTCAGCACGGACAGCGGAGCCGCGCCCATGGCCTGCCCGAGCAGCACGCAGAGAACCGGCAGTCCGGTGAGCACCGCCGCACTCGCCCGCGGCCCGGCCAGCTTGGCGCGCATCCGGCGGCCGAACGCCAGACCGGCTTCGGCGTCGCAGCGCGCCGCGTCGAGGACGTCGGCCATCGGGAGGCCGTGGCGTTGGGCCAGCGTCCAGGCGGCGGCCAGCCGCGGTAAGGCCGGTGCGGGCAACTCGGTGTCGAGCCGGGCCGCCGTCGCCAGGGCGTGGAGGTCGCCCGCCACGGCCGGGACCACGTCGGCGGCGGCTTCCGCGGCCGTGACCGGGTGGGCGCCGCTTCGGAGCTCGGCCACCATCGTCCGCAACGCGGTTGCGGTGTGCGCGGCCATCGTCAGGTCCGCCGCGGCTCGGCGGTGAGCTCGCCATTCCTGGCTCCACGCGAGTGTCAGCACGCCGGCGGCGATCGCGCCTCCCGCTCCCGCGAACAATCCGGCGAGGGCGGCCGGAAGCAGCCAACGGACGGCGCGCCACACCTGGGGAACCCGGACGGTGGCCGGTGGCTCGATCATGGCCTGGAGCCGGTTCGGCGGCGCCGGCCAGCACGCCAGGGCCGCACCCACGCACAGCGGGAACCACGGGGTGATCATCGCCGCCTCCTTCGGTTGCGCGGGAAAGCGTTCAGCACGCGATCGCCCCCGACGTCGCGAACAGGTGCCGGTCAACCGTCCACCGGCCCGCGCGCCACACCGGCACGACCCGGGCCCGGCCGTGTTCGGCGCGAAGCACGCCGACCTCGGCGAGGCGCCGGCGGCCGTCCGGTTCGCGCCGCATGTGCAGCACCACGCGGATCGCGGCGACGAGCTGGCTGTGCACGGCGTCGCGGCCGAGGCCGCCGAGCGCGGCCAGTGCCTCGATGCGGGCGGGCACCTCCGCCGGGGAATTGGCGTGGACGGTGCAGGCGCCGCCGTCGTGACCGGTGTTGAGCGCGGTGAGCAGCGCGCCGACCTCGGCGCCGCGAACCTCGCCGACCACCAGCCGGTCGGGGCGCATGCGCAGCGCCTGGCGGACGAGCTCGGGCAGGCCGACCGCGCCCACACCCTCCACATTGGGCGGACGGGCGACGAGGCCGACGAACTGCGGGTGCGCGGGTTGCAGCTCGCCGGCGTCCTCGACGCAGACGATCCGTTCGTCCGGGTCGACGGCGCCGAGCAGCGCGGCCAGGAGCGTGGTCTTGCCCGCGCCCGTGCCGCCGGTGACGAGGAACGCCATCCGCTTCGAGACGACGGTGCGGAGGAGTCTGGCGCCGGCCTCGTCGAATGCGCCGAGTTCGCCGAGCGTGGCGAGGTCGTGCGTCGCCGGGCGCAGGACGCGGAGGGACAGGCAGGTGCCGCCGGCCGCGATCGGCGGGAGGACGGCGTGCACGCGGATGCGGCCGTGGGGGCCGGCGCCGGGGAGCCAGCCGTCGACGTAGGGCTGCGCGTCGTCGAGGCGGCGCCCGGCCGCGAGGGCGAGGCGCTGGGCCAGGCGGCGGACGGATTCTTCGTCCTTGAAGCGGATGCCGCTGCGGATCAGGCCTTGGGGGCCGTCGGTCCAGACTTCGTGCGGGCCGGTGACTG